>JBBSAN010000257.1:0-8546 GCA_038252265.1 Chloroflexia bacterium | reverse complement strand
TCTCAGTTCGGATGGCAGGCTGCAACTCGCCTGCCTGAAGTCGGAGTTGCTAGTAACCGCGTGTCAGCATAGCGCGGTGAATATGTTCCCGGGCCTTGTACACACCGCCCGTCACGTCATGGGAGCCGCCAACACCTGAAGTCCGTGGGCCGACCCGCAAGGGGGGTAGCGGCCGAGGGTGGGGGGGGTGACTGGGACGAAGTCGTAACAAGGTAGCCGTAGCGGAAGCTGCGGCTGGATCACCTCCTTTCTAGGGAGAGTGTCGGCGCAATCTTCTCTGAAGATCAGCGAGACCAATCCTAGCTCGATCACTGGCGGAGCGCAAGCACCGTTGGTGCAGCTAACCAAATCCTAGGTTGAACCCAACTTAGGTCTGCTCGTTACGGCAGGTATTGCTGGGCTTGAAAATGCGCGAACGACTTGTGAAATGCACAAACGATAGGGTTGACCCTACTCACCACTCTCCTGTTGGCGAAGGCGCGCTTTGCGCCCCTGCACTTTCTACAAACTAAGCGATCCTATGTCCCGCGCTTGAACCGCTTGCGGTTCTTCAGCCAGCGATATGATCGTCTTGTCGCAGGCCGCCCTTCCGGCCAAGCCTGCCTGTTCATCCCTGCGGCCTCGCCTTTGTGCCCGTGCCCAGGCTTGCTGGGTCCGATACAAGCGGATCTGCCACATCCCGCCAGAACTGAACGCTGGCCGGGAATTTTGTTGTGTCCAGATTTGCGAAATCACCGGCGAACCCCTTGACATTGACGACAAAGTTCGCTATAACAGTAAAGCCTTCGGGAAATGGTCCCTGAAGAGATGAACAAACCAGCTAAAGGACTCGCGGATGCGCACGGAGCTAACCTGCTAACTGAATAATCAGCACTGGGATAGCCGAATAGCGCGAGCGCGAGGCTTGAACAGCGTTCAGGCCTCTTTTCTTGTCCTTTAACTTGCACTTTACACAACCTATACCCTGGAATGACCTCTGCTCCTCGCCTGCTGATACAGGCGGTGACTGGCGGTTAAGCCAGCGATGCGCAAGCATCAGCACCTTACCAACCGCATACGAAAGTCGACATTAACGAAAAGAAACCAACGGGACTGGTCCGCCCTTCGCCGGGATGGGGACCAGACCCTCTGCTTGTGCCGCTTTAGGTTGTCGGGAACATCGCTCACGTTCCTGGTCCGTCATGCGCCGGACCGCAGCCCGAAGCTGAGTAGGCACAAGACACCAACAGTTAAGGGCGCAGGGTGGATGCCTTGGCGTCGCGAGCCGATGAAGGACGTGGCAACGCTGCGATAAGCTCCGGTCAGGTGCTGGCAACCGTAGCCGGAGATCTCCGAATGGGGCAACCCTAGCAGGGTCATGCCTGCTAACTCCGCGTTGAACACATAGACGCGGGTGAGGCCACCGGGGGAACTGAAACATCTCACGTACCCCGAGGAAAGGAAAGTACTCCCGTAGTAGTGGCGAACGAACCGGGATCAGCCTAAACCGAGATATGCATGTTGTCTGCTGACTTAGCATGTCCGGGGTTGTAGGATCACGAGGCGGTGCAGCAGCAACCGCACAGAGTTACCAAAGCACAGGCTAGGCAAATGCGCCTGGGACGGCCAGCCAGAGTGGGTGATAGCCCCGTAGCCGAAAGTCTTGTGCTCTCTGTCGTGACACCTGAGTACCAGCCAACACGTGGAATTGGCTGGGAAGCTCGGCGGACCACCGTCGAAGGCTAAGTACTCGCGATGACCGATAGTGCACTAGTACCGTGAGGGAAAGGTGAAAAGTGCCCCGCAAGGGGGGTGAAATAGACCTGAAACCCTGCGCTTACATTCGGTCGGAGCTCTATGTGCCGGATTTATCCGGGACCTGAGTGACGGCGTACCTTTTGTAGAATGGACCGGCGAGTTACCCTCCGTGGCCTGGTTAAGCCAGTGACAGGCGGAGCCACAGCGAAAGCGAGTCCGAAAGGGCGACCTTCGTCGCGGGGGGTAGACCCGAAACCGCGTGAGCTATCCATGGTCAGGGTGAAGCGTCTGTAACAAGACGTGGAGGCCCGTACTCACCAGAGTTACAAATCTGGGGGATGAACTGTGGATAGAGGTGAAATGCCAATCGAACGCGGAGATAGCTGGTTCTCCCCGAAATGCATCTAGGTGCAGCCTCGGCAGACGGGGTGGTGGAGGTAGGGCACTGAATTGGCTAGGGGGCTTCGGCTTACCAAACCAAATCAAACCACGAATGCCACCATCCTAGACCGGGAGTGAGACGGCGAGTGCTAAGATCCGTCGTCAAAAGGGAAACAACCCAGACCATCAGCTAAGGCCCCTAAATCAGGGCTAAGTGGGCAAGGCGGTCGGGACGCAGAGACAACCAGGAGGTTGGCTTAGAAGCAGCCACCCTTGAAAGAGTGCGTAACAGCTCACTGGTCAAATGTGTCGCGGCGCCGACAATCCATCGGGGCTCAAGTCCTGTGCCGAAGCTATGGATATGTGTGTTTCACACGTATGGTAGGGGAGCGTTCCGGCAGGCGGAGAAGGCGTAGCGGGAGCAACGCTGGAGCTGACGGAAGTGAGAATGCCGGTATGAGTAGCGCAAGGGCTGTGAAAATCAGCCCCACCGAAAGCCTGAGGGTTCCGAGGCAAGGTTCGTCCACCTCGGGTTAGTCGGGCCTAAGGCGAGGCCGCAAGGCGTAGTCGATGGACAACAGGTTGATATTCCTGTACCAGTGTAAATCGTTATGAGCAATGGGGGGACGCAGGAGGATAGGTGCCCAGTCATGCAAGTGGCTGCTAAGGTGGTAGGGAGCTCAGCTAGGCAAATCCGGCTGAGCGATGACCGAGAGCTGATGGGGAGGGGGCGGTTCGCCAAACCCAACGGGATTGAGTCCAGGCTGCCGAGAAAAGCCTCTAGCCAGAAATACACTGACCGTACCGCAAACCGACACCGGTAGGCAGGTAGAATATACCCAGGTGAGCGGGAGACCCTTCGTTAAGGAACTCGGCAAATTAGTCTCGTAACTTCGGGAGAAGAGACACCCCTGGCTGTGAAAGCACTTGCTGCTGGAGCAGATGGGGGGCGCAGAGAAATGGCCCAGGCGACTGTTTAACAAAAACTTAGGTCGGTGCCAAAGCGTAAGCTGATGTATACCGGCTGATGCCTGCCCAGTGCTGGAAGGTTAAAGGGAGGGGTGCAAGCTCTGAACTGAAGCCCCAGTAAACGGCGGCCGTAACTATAACGGTCCTAAGGTAGCGAAATTCCTTGTCGGGTAAGTTCCGACCCGCACGAAAGGCATAACGATCTGGGCACTGTCTCAACGAGGGACCCGGCGAAATTGAAAGGCCCGTGAAGATACGGGCGACCCGCAGTAGGACAAAAAGACCCCATGGAGCTTTACTACAGCTTGCCATTGCGTCGGGGCACATCATGCGTAGGATAGGTGGGAGGCGGAGAAGGGTGGCTCGCGGGCTGCCTGGAGCCAACGGTGAAATACCACTCTTGATGTGTCGCGACCCTAACTCGGGCCCCTGAAGCGGGGCCGAAGACAGTGGCTGGTGGGTAGTTTGACTGGGGCGGTCGCCTCCCAAAAGGTAACGGAGGCGCCCAAAGGTACCCTCAGGCGGAATGGAAACCCGCCGGTGAGTGCAAACGCACAAGGGTGCTTGACTGCGAGACCTACAAGTCGAGCAGAGACGAAAGTCGGGGTTAGTGATCCCACGGCACCGCGTGGAAGGGCCGTGGCTTAACGGATAAAAGCTACCCTGGGGATAACAGGCTTATCTTGCCCAAGAGTTCACATCGACGGCAAGGTTTGGCACCTCGATGTCGGCTCGTCGCATCCTGGGGCTGGAGTAGGTCCCAAGGGTTGGGCTGTTCGCCCATTAAAGCGGTACGCGAGCTGGGTTCAGAACGTCGTGAGACAGTTCGGTCTCTATCCACTGCGGGCGTCAGAGAGTTAAGGGGAGCTGTCCCTAGTACGAGAGGACCGGGATGGACTGACCGCTGGTGTGCCAGTTGTTCGCAAGAGCACCGCTGGGTAGCCACGTCGGGCCGGGATAACCGCTGAAAGCATCTAAGCGGGAAGCCCCCCCCAAGATGAGCTCTCTCACTGTGCAAACAGGTAAGACCCCCGGGAGACGACCGGGTCAAGAGGCGGCAGGTGGACGCGCAGTAATGGGTGAAGCCAAGCCGTGCTCATGGTCGAGGGTTAGTGTGTGTGCCCACTCAGCTTCGGGCTGCGGTTCTGTCCGCACGAAGCGTAACGAGTGTGAGCGAGACGACAAGCAGAGGGGACGGAGTATCCCCCCGTTGGTCCACGTCGTTAAATAGGTCGATAATCGTGGTTGGTAACTGAATCTGTAAAGAAGAGACTCGTGGCAAGAGCGCGGTGGCCCCACCCAGCCCCATCTCGAACCTGGCAGTGAAACGCCGCAGCGCCGATGGTACTGGTTCCGCGAGGAACTGGGAGAGTAGGCCGTCGCGGGTCTCTCTTTTTTGCTCTCTTTGGAACCCCAGACATATGTCTGGGGTTCTTTTTTATTCCGTCGGCGGAGCACTCATGTGGGCCGTCAGGGCGGCTTGCACCCATCTCCTATGTTGGTGTATGATAGGTCCACAGAGGAGGCTGCCCTATGGTTATAGATGCGCTGGACGTAGCGATCATCATTGGGGCTTATCTGTTGGGGTCGGTGCCCAATGGGTGGGTGGTGGCCCGGCTGTGGAAACATATTGACATCCGCGACTATGGCAGCGGCAATGTGGGCGCGTCGAACGTCTTTCGCCATGTGGGCAAGCGGGCCGCCGCCGCCGTGGCCCTGGGCGACATCGGCAAAGGCTTCATCCCCGCCGCCGTGGCCTTTGCCCTGGGCCGCCCCCTGGAGATCGCCGTTGCGGCGGGGCTGGCGACGATCATCGGCCACAACTGGTCGATCTTCCTGCGCCTCAGCGGGGGGCGCGGTGTGGCGACGCTGGGCGGGGCGATGCTGGCCTTAGCAGTGGGTGTGCGCGAACCGCTGGCCTTCCTCGCGGCGGTGATCGTGGTCGTCGTCGGCATCTTGATCGAACAAGCCGCCCCGGCCACCCTGGCC
Source organism: Chloroflexia bacterium (assembly GCA_038252265.1). GTDB lineage: Bacteria > Chloroflexota > Chloroflexia > QHBQ01 > JAICKM01 > JBBSAN01. The sequence goes on along the minus strand of JBBSAN010000257.1, from coordinate 3,470 downwards.
GCTGCTCTCCTCGCCATCATCATCACCCTCTTCCTGCCCGACCCGGATTTGATCACCACCGCCTGGGTCGGCGCGACGATCCTCCTCCTCCTCAAACGGCTGCTGGGCAACCCGCCGCGTCCCGGCATTCCACCTGTCCCGGTGACTCCCGCCGTCCTCTGGAATCGCTTCCTCTACGACCGCGATATCCGCGATGCCGTCGCCTGGGTGAACCGCCACCCGGTTGAAGGCGGCCAGGGGTCGGAGGTCGGCAAGCTCTAAATCCGCGCACGCGCTCCGCTGTTCCCCCCTATCACCCCAATTTCACCGCTGCCGTCCCCGGTAGCGTCGCATTTTGTGCCTTCTATTCGTTCTAAACTAAGGTTATGTCTGTCCGTAGCCGGGGCATCTATGCTACAGGCAGACCGCGTCCCATACACGATGTAGTTAGAGGAGGTAACTGTTCATGAAATACCTGCGCGTATTGTTCTTGCCTATCCTGCTGGTTGGCTTGATGGGTTTGCTGACGGCTTGTGGTGGCGACAGTCCGACCGCGACTGTGGCACTCGCTCTACCGACTGCGACGACCGCCGCGATGGCTGCCGATACCCCGACGACCGCGATGGCTGCCGATACCCCGACGACCGCCGCGATGGCTGTTGATACCCCGACGGCCAGTACGGGGAGCGGGACCGGCACCGGTGTCAGTGACCCGACTTTGCAGGCGGCCCTCGATGCGATGAAGGCTGTTAAGAGCTACCATTATAAGATGACGACCGAAACGTCGGCGGCTACCGGTGCCCAGACCATCGAAGGCGACATGATCCTCCCCGATAAAATGTCGATGACGATTAACATGAGTGCTGGCGGCCAGACGATCGAGACCAAGATGATCCGCATCGGCGGCACCACCTGGACCAATGTGGGCGGGAAGTGGACGCAGATGCAACTGCCCGTGGCGATCAACCCTAGCGACCTGACCAACATGGGTAACATCAGCGATGTACAAAACCTGGGGGATGATACAGTGGACGGCATCGCCACCACGCACCTGCGCTACAAATCGACGATGGCCGACCCGACCGGCGCAGGGGCCACCCTCAACAGCACCGCCGAGGTCTGGATTGACAAGGCTACACACTACACGGTGCAGATCGTGTCCTCCAGCGACATCGCCACCACGGGCACGACCAAAGTGACCATGAAGATGTCGAAGTTTAACGATCCCTCGATCAAGATCGAAGCCCCTCAGTAAAAGCTGCCGGGCCGATCGACCCGCCGCGTGCGCCTCTCTGGCGTACGCGGTCTTTTTTGCTCCAAACCCGGGGGCGAATCGGGGACTTGGGCCGGGAACTACGGCCTCTTCCTTTGCGTCATTAGAACACACGAAGGATACAGGACCGGTCCAACTATCCTTTTCTATCACAACATGATACGGGTAAGGGGGTTTCCCTTGCCTGCGGCTCCGCCGCGCCGCCCCCTGACGGGCTGGCGGGAGTGTCCCTGCGCCCCGGCCCAGGGCACCGATGATAGAAAGGAACCGTACCATGCGCCGATTTTCCTTTGTTGCCCGTTTGGGGCGGATGCTGGCCGTCCGGCTCCTGCTCGCCCTGTTCCTCGTCAGCTTCGTCGGCTTCGGCCTGATCTCCAACCTGGGTGGGTCGGGGGCATCCTCTGCGCTCCGCGACTTGCCCAAAGCCTCTTTAAGGCAGACCAACCTCCCCTCCGAACTGGGGGCCGCACCCGGCGGATCGCCCGGTCTTGCGTTGGAAAGCAGCCCCCCCACCACCTCGGCAATGGCTTATCCCACCTCGACCACTGCGGCGGCTTCCACATCCGACGCTTTTGGGTATGCGGCCCCCGCCGCCGGTAGCAGCCCATACGATAAAGATTTAAAGAGCGGGGCACCGTCGGACACCCTCAGCCCATCGATCCATTCCGGCAGCACGGCACCTTCGACCTACCAATCGCCCTTGACGGCGGGGCAGGTCAACGACAACGACAAATTCACCGACTACCTGGATTATCTCAGCAACTACCAGGGGCCGCCAGCTCAAACAATCCCGGTGAGTGAGCGGATGTTCGTGCGCGTGCTTGATGGCGACCAGCACCCGGTGGCCGGGGCGCAGGTGCAACTGTTCGATGGCGACCGCGCGGTGTTCGACGGGCGCACGGTGAGCGATGGACGCGTGCTGTTCCTGCCCGAGGCGGCGGGAGCAACCCAGGCCCAGCAGTTCCGCGCCGTGATCACCCGTGACCAGCAGCAGGCCGAGGGCACTGTGAAGGCCGGGGCGGCAGACACCGCGTTCAGCCTGGCCGGGCTGAAGGACAACGGCGGCCCGGTCGGCCTCGACATCGTCTTCCTGCTCGATGCCACCGGCAGCATGGGCGACGAAATCGACCATATCAAGGCGACGATTGACAGCATCGCCAGCCGGATCACCCAACTGCCCGGCAGCAGCGCGCCACGCCTGGGGTTGGTCGCCTTCCGCGACCAGGGCGACGAGTATGTCACCCGGTCCTGGGACTTCACCTCGGATGTGCAGCAGTTCGCGGCCAACCTCGCCAATGTCCAGGCGGGCGGCGGCGGCGACACGCCCGAGTCAGTCAACGCCGGGCTGCACGACGCGATCTACCTGCCCGGCTGGACGCAGGACGGCACCGGCGGGCGGCACCTCAAGATGATCTTCCTGGTCGGTGATGCGCCGCCGCACCTGGACTACGCGAACGATTATTCCTATCCTACGCTGCTGACCGAAGCGGTGGGGGCCGGGATCAAGATCTTCCCCATCGGGGCGAGCGGCCTGGAGGACCAGGGCGAATATATCTTCCGCCAGTTCGCCCAGATCACCCAGGGGCAATTCGTCTTCCTGACCTATGCCAACGGTGTGGCCGGGGCACCGGGCGTGAGCACCGACAAGCACGTTTCGGACTTCACCGTCAACCAGTTAGATAGCCTGGTGGTCAATCTGGTCGCGGGCGAAATCGCCGCTCAGACCGGCCAGCCCCCGCAGGCGCAAGCGCCCAACCCCGTTCCGGTGCTGAATACGGTGATCAGCGTGACCCCGGTCGCCACCTCGCCGCTGCTGACCCTGGCGGGGCAGATCTCGCGCTTTGCCGAACAGAGCAACCTGGGCTTCTGGCTGGCGGCACTGCTCGTCGCCGTCTGGTGGGCGCGGCGGGCACCAGGCCGGGCGCGGCGCGCGGCCCCGTCTGCCGATAGCCCGGCACCATCCACCCCGACGTATGCCCGCGTGGAGTACCGTCCGGTGGATGCCGCCCCCTTGCGCCCCGCCGCGTTCGTGGCCCCCGCCGCCTACCCCTCGTCGGATGGGCTACTCGTCGGTGCGAACCCGGTGGGCCGCCCCACGGCTCCGCTGCCGACCCTGCCCCCGGATGTGACCGCGCGCATCGCTTGAGATCGGCGCTGTCAACGGGTTATGTAAAGGTTTAAACCGATTGGTGTCTGGTACCCCGCCGTGATCCGGTTA
>JBBSAN010000256.1:0-8551 GCA_038252265.1 Chloroflexia bacterium | reverse complement strand
CGCCCAGGCCGCGGTCCTGGCCCCCGACGCTGTTCCCCTGCTCGACACCCTGGTGCTCCCCGTCGGCTTCATCCCCGAAGACGCCACTGCGCTCCACCACATCACCGAAGACGCGGTCGCGGGTGCGCCCGGCTGGGTCGAGGTCGCTCCTCGGCTTACGGCGATCTTGCACAACCGACCCGTCGTTAGCTACAACGCCCCCCTCGACCAGGCGCTGATCACCCAATCCTACCGCGCGCTGGGCGGGTGGGCACCCCCGGTGCCAGGGCGCTGGCAATGTGCGATGGCCCAGTATGCGGCCTTCACCGGCGACTGGGACGCGCACCACGGCCACTATCGCCACCCTAACTTACCCTGCGCCACCCATAACGCCCTGGCCGACTGCCGGGCGACCCTGGGGCTGATCACCGCGATGGCCGCGACCCCGCTGCTGGCCGCCGACCCGCTGGTCGAGGAGGCACGGTGATGGCGAACGCTGCCGTAGTAGGGCAGGGGAGGAGTTGACACATCCGCAGTACGATGCTACAATAGCATCAATCCGCCACGCTGCTGATCGTTCGTGTGGCAAACCCCGGCGAGCACCTTGGCCTGCCGGGGTTATCTTTTGGGGTTGCGGCGCGCGGGCCGCGTATGCTATGATGGGCGAGCCAGACGTCGGCGGCCCGGTAGCAGTCGAAGCCAAGCGGCTCATACGAGCGGGGTGGGGGAGCAATCCTCCGCCCCGGTTTTGTTTGGGGATGTTCAAGGATCACATAATAGACCTTATGTGACTCATCATAACATGATTACAGGCACGAAACAGAGCCAGCCCGGGCTGCATGGGAGCGATTCGGTCATCGGCGGCCTCTTCCTTTTATTAGCAGGGTTTACTCGACCCTGCTTTCTTGCGTCCCCGCTTATCAACTTCCCTGTGTTTACCGGTTCGCTGAACACCGTTACCCCCTGATCCCTCTGCACTCCGCCGGGCCCGTTGCCGTGCCGGGGTGTTGTGCTGCCGGTGGTCAACCGGCGCTAGGAACCCCCGTTCCCCAGCGTCATCATCGGTTGTGCACCGGGGTTATCTTTGGGCCGCAACCGGTGGCAACGGGACTGATCAACACGGGGGCCCACTGCGGCCGCAAGCGGACCGGTGGATCGGTGGGGAGGATCGAGACAACGCGGGGCGGATCCCCGTCTTCCTACGTCACGGGGTCTTTTAGACTACATGACGGTTAAGTCGGATTAATCGTCATATTCGCAGCATGTTACTACCGACGTGCTACCCCGCAGTGTCCCGGTGAAGCAGCTCTGGGCCATGAACCAAGACCGCCTTTTTTGTTTCATGGCCAGGTTATCGATGAACGCGGCGCTTGTGGTTCTGCAAGACGGGCTAATCGCCTCTTCACCGAACGGTTTTCGGCCGTTGACGGGCGATCCCAATCGGCTGACCCCGCAGCCGGAGGAGTCATCCCCGAACCGCTGCCGATTCATCAACGACCTTACCACCATCGCCGCCTGGGCCATGCTCGTGCTTTGGGGCTTATTCGCCGAAGCGATCGGACTTGCTTGATCGTTTGGCGGCGCTGCCCTTCCTACCCACGATCGTTATTCATTCCCCATGGGCCCTGGCCCAGACCTCATCTGGCAACCCCCAATCCCACCGGTTGCTCCACTGGTGAGGTTGTCAGTGTTTTGTCAGTACGCGGCGGGTATTATAGCACCAGCGGCTGCTCTTATCGGGGATGCAACAGGGTGGGCGGGGATCCGCGACCGGCTCCGTACGACCCTCCCCCGCACCGGTCGCCGCGGCCCTCTAGGCGGGGTCCCGTGTACTAATGAAAATCGACGCTCATTCCAGAGGGAGGTCTCTTATTTTCAGTCCTCGCTTCGCCGCACCTGTCCCGGACGCCGACGCGACCCGCACCGCGCGCCTCCTGCAACGGCTGCTCCTCGGGTTTCTGGTCCTGACCGGAGCCGAACTCTTGGGGACCTATCGTCTGGCTCCCCCACTCACGCTGGACGTGGAGGGGTTCACGTTTGTGGGGCTGTTGGGTCTCTACAGTCTCCAGCACTGGGGGAGTATCCGTCTGCGGAGCTGGGGCTTGATCGGCCTGGTCAGCCTGGCCATCACCACCTGGGCCCTGGATACGGACGGCCTAGGGGCGCCGACCCTGGGCGCGCCGTTCTTGCTGATCCTCGCGATCAGCCTCGCCGGGCTGCTCCTCTCCGTCCGGGGTCTGCTGCTGGTCACGGTTCTCGCGATAGCTGATGCCTATATATTATATCTTGTCGGTATGCCAGCGGCGATCCTCTTGCGCCAGCAGCACGGGACCACGCTGCTGGTCTTGCTGCTGACGCTGAGCCTCGTCTTTGTCGCCAGTACGCTTATTATGGTCCTGACCACCCGGCGCTTTCAGCATGTCCTAGACGAGCGGGAAACGTTGTATCGGGTCCTCCAAGAGAAGGAACAGTATCAGGCCCAACTCTTAGCGCAGCTTCTGACGGCCCAGGAACGGGAACGTCACCGCCTCGCTCATGATCTGCACGATGGGCCGTTGCAAGATCTGAGCGCCCTCTTGCTCACCCTGGAGAGTTGCCGCCGGCACATCACCGCGCCCGATCTCCCTACTGCCCTCGCCGATGTCCAGCACGCGCACGCGCTGAGCGACGCTGTCTTTGTCACCCTGCGCACTCTCATGAGTGATTTACGCCCACCCGCCCTGGATACGGTCGGTTTGGTCGCCGCTCTGGAGCAGTTAGCGCTGCAGGAAACCACCTTTCGGGTGGCCCTCGCGACCCAGTTGCTGGCGCGGCTAGATTCCCCGTTGGAAACCCTCCTGTTCCGCCTGGTCCAAGAAAGCCTGGCCAACATCCGCCAACACGCGCACGCGCACCACGCCTGGATCTGGGTGGAGGCAACACGGGATACAGTTTGTCTCGAGATCCGCGATGATGGGCAGGGGTTTGCCGTCGAGCCAGGCCGGGCCCATGCCCTGGCAACCGGGCACCTCGGGCTGGCGAGCATGCAGGAGCGGGTCACTGCTGCCGGGGGGCATTGGGTAATCAAGAGTGCCCCCGACCAGGGGACGACGCTCCAATTCCGGATCCCTTGTCCCGTCCCCCCGGCGCGGCTAGGGCCAGCGCCGACGCCGTCTCCGCCGCAGCTAGTACGATCTGAGAGTAACGATACTGTACCCTTGCGTGCTTTACTGCCCCGTTCCTTGGTCCTCCAGGAGGAAGACCCCTCATGACGCCCATTCGCTTGCTCGTCGTCGATGATCACGCTGGATTCCGCCACGGGTTGCGGAACCTCCTGGACAGTGAACCGGATCTGGCCGTGGTCGGGGAGGCCGCGAATGGGGTGACTGCGGTCGCCGCCGTCGCGGTGTGCCACCCCGATGTGGTGCTGATGGATATAGAAATGCCGGAGCTGAATGGGATCGCGGCGACGCGGCAGATTGTCGCCCAGGATGGGGCGGTCGGGGTGCTGATGCTGACCGTCTACCAGGATCCGCAGGTCGTTTTTCAAGCGATCAAAGCGGGGGCTCGTGGGTACGTGCTGAAGAATGCGCATCCGGTCGAGCTGGTACAGGCTATCCGCACGGTCGCCACCGGCGGGGCTTTGATCGATCCCGCGCTTGCGGCGGTCGTGCTCCAGGAGTTCCAGCGCTGCTGGGCGGCAGAGATCCCCATGCATGCAACCCCCCCCCGTCCCTACGTCGAACTGACGGAGCGGGAACGGGCCATCTTAAGCCGGATTGCAGCGGGATGGAGTAACAAACAGATCGGGCAGGAACTCGGCCTGGCCGATAAGACCATCCGCAACAGCCTGACCATCATCTTCCACAAACTGCAAGTGGGGGATCGGGCCCAAGCCGCCGTCTACGCCGTCCAGCAAGGGCTGGCCCAGCCACATCACGAACGATAGGGTAGAAAATAAGAGGTTCCCACTGATCCCGTCACCAGAACAATGGGGTCGCGGCGGTCTCCACCCGCAAGGTCGCGCCCGGCGCTTGAGCACTGCGGCGGCACCTGGTATCGCGTATGCCGGAGCATCAGGCTGCAGCTCGGTTGGACCCTGTTGGACTCCATGCTTGTGGCGGGTGCCCTCACCAGCTAGGCTGTTATAAGCCCGCGATGAAAAGGTGCCGGTGGATGGACCAGTCGGGGATGTGCAGTGTTGCTCGCCGTAGGAATTGCTCACGCTGGCAAGCCTACAGGTGTGGAGGCACGATCCTCCAACGCACATGTGCAGCTTCTTGGCGTACGTTCTTGGCGAGCCTCCGCGCCTGCGGGCTTGTCTTTGGCGGTGAGCCCTGTCCACGAGGCGTGAGGACCGCACGACGGTTGGTCTTTGGGACCTGCCCAGGCCACACGGTCCCTTCCATCTGCCTGCCTGCAGGTCAGTACTCCACTCTATGGGCACAAGCACGGACTAAAGGCCGCAGTCGCGCAGACCTCCACACAATCTTCAATGCCTCCATCGAATGAACGCCGTTGCATACCCTGTTGATAGCATGAGGTGCTGCCTGGGAGATCGAACCCGCGTATCTCTTCTCTTCCGCGCAGCGTAAAGCAACCGCCGTAGCGTGCCAGCCCCATTTATACACGCGTCGTTGACGATCTCACCATCCGCAAAGGCTAACCTCGATGTATTAAGCGCTCATAGCAAGGGACATTTGTCCTCAAGATTTCTTAAACGCTGCGTTTGCCGCTACAAGCCGTTGACGGCTGATTTCAACCATGCTATTTTGCACTGCGCACAGATTCTGATTTCAATTTCGTCTGCACGTGGAGTTTTGCAGCGCGGACGACAGGGCGAGGTGTAGGAATACGGAGGGTCCCGTATGAACGATCCGCTGTCGGACTCCATCCCCTATTGCCGGGTAAGCGCCAATCCAAGCCCATTAGGTAACACGACTCAGCCGTCCTTTTAGGTTCTGAAGGGAGTATGCGGATCATGTATCTCACGCATCGACGTCATCAGTGGTTCTCGGTCCTGGTGTTGCTCGCGCTGCTCGCCGGGCTCCTGCCCCAGCGCTCCAGCCTCGCCTATCCGGCGAGTGAGCTGCCCAATATGACCACGGGCGGGAACCTCACCGCGCCCCAACTCCCCGGAACGATACCCCCCTCCCCGATGCCGACCACCAGCCCCGTCGCCCCGGTGCCCGCAACGCCCCCAGCTCCCGCCGCGCCGCCGACTCCCCCGCCCCCGCTGCCGAGCCTGACCCTGGGATCCACCTTCAGTACCGCCCTCGTCAGTATCAGCGATGTCCTGACCCTGACCTTGACCGTGGTCAACCGGGCCCCGACCGCCGCCCAGACGCTGCTGGTTAGCCTGCCAGTACCCAGCGGCACCGTCGCCCTCGATCCCCCCGGGTCGACCTGGACCTGGACCCAGGATACCCTGGCCGCGCACGGGACGGTCACGTTCACCGCCACTATGCGCGTCATTGGTCCCATTTTGGGTGGGGCGCTCCACGCCGATCCCCATGTCACCGCCCAGGGCGTCCCTTTGCCTATTCATGCCACCACCGGCGTGGTGGTCGTGCCCGCCGGGCGAGGTCCTGTTAGCACTCCGTTCACGCCGGGTACCCCCGCCGTGCTGCACAGTACCGACGGGCAGCTCGATGTGGCTTTTCCTGCCGGGGCGTATAGCCGCAACCTCACCTTGCAACAAGGCTATACCCCGAGCGCCGGGCGGCCCACCCCGCCCGCTGTCGCGGGCTTCCATCGCGGCTGGGGGACGTTCTTCCTCGAGGCCACCGATGACGCGGGCCAGGCGGTGCACCAGTTCACCCAACCGTTGACCATCACCGTCCACTACACCCCCCAGCAATTGCAGGCGCTGGGGATCCTGGAAGAAAACCTCACCCTCTGGTGGTTTGATGAGACGCGCCAGGACTGGGTGACCCTCCCTACGACTGTTGACCCCACCACCCAGACCGCCCATATCCAGGTGGACCACTTTAGTGCCTTCCAACTCAGCGACGGGTCCTCGCCCTCGGCGGCGTTTATCCCCTCGCTCCAGGGCTGGCAGGTCAGCCTCTATACCGGCAGCTCCAGCTACTCCTATCCCATCGAGGTGCCCCCTGGCCCTGGAGGGCTCAAGCCGCCGGTTGCGTTGAGCTACAGTAGCGCGGCCACCGACGGCCTGACCGGCCAACGCCGGAAGCAGCAGGCCAGTTGGGTCGGCAAAGGCTGGAGCCTCGATACCGGCTCGATTTCGGCCCAGAAGACGGTCGGCACCAGCGCCAATACGGCGGTCTACTACTCCCTGGTCTTGAACGGGCAGTCCTTCGACCTGACCCGCGAGGCGTGTTTGCCAGGGGCCCTCTGCAACAACCATGTGCCGAGCGATTGGGAGTGGCACCCGACCGACGAATCCTTCATTCGCGCCCGGGCCGTCCCCGTTGCGCCGCAGAGTGGCCGGGGCGGCTCCAACAATTATGGGGCGTTTGCGCGCTACAAATGGCAGGTCTGGACCAAGGATGGTACGCTCTACGAGTTCAGTGAAGATGCCTGGTGGGGCTGGGACAACTGCCCCACGATCTCCTACATGGAAACCACCAAGTGGCTGCTCTCGAAGGTGGAAGATACGTACCGCAACACGATTACCTATAACTACGGGCGCGAAACCAACTTCCGCTACGGCGGCTGCGTAGGAATGCAAGGCTATATGGACGCCGATGTCTGGCCGACCAGCATCACCTGGGGGGCCAACGTCAACACGGGAGCGACTGACCGCTATAAGGTCGAGTTCGTTTCCTACGGGCGGGTGAACGACACCCAGTATGAGCAGGCGGACAACGAGATCGGTCCCGCGCCGCACGAAACCCGCTATCTCGATACGATCAACGTCTGGAGCCGGCAGAGCGCAACCTGGGAACTGGTCAGCCAATATCGCTTGAGCTATGGGTACAACCTTTACTCGGACTACTCGATCAACAACGGTAACGGCACCTTCAGTCCCGATACGAACTACCACAAGCTGACCTTGCTGAGTATCCGGCGCTATGCCAATGATGCCACGGCCTATCTACCGGCGACGACCTTTACCTATGGCTGCACAGCAGGCACCAGTGGCTGCGCGGTCGACAATGACCGGGGCACCCAGCCCTATCCCCGCGGCGATTGGAACCGGCTGACGAAGGTCGACAACGGGCAAGGCGGGACGTTGGCGGTGAGCTACATCACCATCGCCCAGGCGCTCGCGAATAATGATGGCATGTGGATCAACACGCGGCGGGTGACGAGCAAACAGGTGACTGACGGGCTGGGCCACAGCGACACTTGGAGCTATAGCTACGACCACCCGGCCTATAATTGGCTCGGCACCGAGAAGACTTTCCTGGCCGGGGAGCTACCGAACTCGGCCAAACTGCGCTACGCGACCTATTGGAACGACAGCACCTACCTGATGCATAAGGCGCTGACCGAGTTCCGCGGGCACAGCCATGTGGTCGAGACCGATCCGAACGGCAACCAGAGCGAGCACTGGTTCTATCAAGGGGAGGTGGCTGGCTGCAATCCGGCGTCGATCTATGCCACCTGCTACGCTAATCTACGCGATCAGGAATTCCGTAAGGGTAAGGAATACCACAGCTTGAGTTGGCAAGGGGCGGTCAACACGTCCAAACTGGCCGAAACGCAGCACACCTTCGGGGTCACCTTCTTTGATCTGGGCAGCGGCGATAACTCGGACCTGGCCGGGCTGTGGCGGGCCTTCAGCTATGAGAGCCAGACCGTGGAGACGGCCTGGGATAGCGGCAGCACCGCCTTGAGCAAGACGACGGCTTATACCTACGAAACCACCTACGGCAACCTGACCCAACTGGATGAGAGCGACGCGAGCGGGTTGCTGCGCCGCACCACGCACTCCTACGGCAATCTCGTGAACTCCACCTCCTATATCGTGGACCGCAAGCGCTCGGATAATGTGCTCGATAGTGGCTTGCACTATCTGGCGCGCACCGTTTATGCCTATGACCCGCTGTCGCTAGGGGACGGAACGGTCAATAGCACGGGGTCCTTGTACCTGGTCCGCAAGTATTACGACGTGCCCTTCGCGACGACTCTCGACAACAGCACCATGCATAGCAGCGACACCAGTTATGGGTATGACAGTTATGGGAACCAAACCAGTATCACCACCTATGCGAGCGAGGGAACTACCACCTACATCGGTGGCACGCCGAGCTGGGGACCGCGTGGGGGGAGCAGTGCCCCCCGCAGCACCACCACCGCCTATGACCTCACTTTCCATGCCTTCCGCACCCAGGTGACCCCGCCCATTGCGGCGCTGGCGGAGACCGCGGGCTACGACTATCGCATGGGCACGGTAACCAGCGTCACCGGGCCCAATGGGAGTACGACCACGGTCAACGCCGTTTATGACGGCTACGGCCGGTTGACCACGCTGTGGAAGCCAGGGGATAGCGCGACCTATCCCACGGTGCGGGCGACCTATAACGACAGTGCGCTGCCGTTCCGCTACGATGTGGAGCAGCGCGAAACCGCCGGGGCCAGCGGCACGGTGCGCCACCTCGAACGCTATTATGACGGCCTGGGG
>JBBSAN010000255.1:0-8585 GCA_038252265.1 Chloroflexia bacterium | reverse complement strand
TGCCAGAACTATTACGCTATCCTCCGCGCTCCCCAGTAGCGGGACCCCCTCCGCCCCGGCCCCGGGGTATCTGGCCGGGGCGGAGGGTGATCATCAGCGCGCTGGTGCTGGTGATCAGCATGCTGATCGGGGGGCTACTCGTGCACCAGCAGCTTCCCACAGGAGATGAGCAGGCGCTCCTGGTCGTGCTACCTCCCTTGACGGCGACTCCCTCGCTGCCAACCCCTTCACCCGCTGTTGACACTATGACGCCGCCAGCGCCCTCGGCGGTTCCCACCGAGGATCAGACACACATTACCGTCTTGGCCGGAGAATCGGCGGAGGACGTGGCCCGTCGCGCCGGAAGCTCAGTGGAGGCATTCATTGCCGCGAATGGGTTGCGCCAGGCGGACGGGACAATCCGTGCCGTATACGCCGGGGAAATATTGAACCGACCACCTGCCGAGAGTGCGGTGGCCGCCGCCCCGGCACCGACCATGTTGCGATCCAGCGCTCCGCCACCCGAGGCAACCCATCAGGTGCTGCCCGGCGAGACGGTTGCTCAAATCGCTGGACAGTTCGGGATCTCGGTGGCCGCCCTGGTGGGGCGGAACAATCTAACCAATCCCAACTTGATCACTCCAGGGCAAGTGCTGATCATTCCAGACGCCGCATATATACCGCCCGCCTGGGCGCAGGACCGCCTCGTGGCGCAAGTGATCCCGCCGACACCCGTGGCAGTAAACCCCGCGGCTGCCCCGCCGCTGGCCCCACCACCCTCGGCGACCCCGGTGCCCCTCCGTATTGCGGCGTTGCCGGATGCGGCAGGCGGCGGGTCGGACCAGACCAACGCTCCCGCCCCGACGCTACCCCCGGCTCCGCCGACCCCATGCCCCACCTACGTGGTAGAGGGAACTGACTGGTACGCTAAACAGGCGCTATCGCTTGGTCAATGGGCGATTATCCGGCCTGACCAGATCCTGGTCGTGCTGTCGTCCTGTGGCGATGTGTATCAGGAGATTCGCAAAGCACCGGCGGCGGTTCCGACGCCGCACCTCACCAACACTCCCGTTACGCAGACAATACCTGCGGGTGGCCTCGATGTTGTGATCCAAGAACCACTCTATCGGATTGCTGGGCGGTACGGCTGGACGGTCGATGATTTGGTCCGGGCGAACTCTGGATTAGACCCAACACAGGACAACCACGGGAGGACTATCCATGTACCGGCGCATTAAGGTTGTCTGCAGCCTGGCCGAGCAGCACACGGTCCGATTTGTGAGCCGGGGTAGCCGGTTAGCACTCGTCCTTCTCCTCAGCGGGCTGCTCGCCGCCAATAAGGGAGCAGGGCACGGCCTCTCAGCGGAAGCAGAGCTTGTCCCAGTGGCCCACGTGGCGATCACGCTGGATTTCCACCGCCAAGCCACCACGCCGATCTACCTCCTGGCCGGCGCACCGGGTTGTCCCGATGCCGAGCGCCCCTGTGGAGTACCACTTGCGCGCACCGATTGGGTGATCACGAAGGATTATGCCGCGCATGGGGGACCGGGACCCTGGGGCGCTGTCGATTTCGCGTTCTGGTGGAACCGCGATGCTGCAGGCACCCCGGTATTGGCCACCCATAGTGGACGGGTGCGGGGGGTTGGCGACGACCCCATCTATGGCAACCGCGCATATGTCCAGAATACACACTGGACCACCATTTACAGCCACTTACAGACGATCCTGGTCCCCGACGATCAATGGGTCACGCGCGGACAAGTCATCGGGCTGCTGGGATCGACGGGACACAGTAGCGGACCGCATGTGGACTACGAGGTATGGCAGGACCAGGCCAACCACAATCCACATGAGTATTGTGCCTGTGGTCAGGCCGGTGCAGAACCGGTACTGGCTGACCAGCCGCTACCGGATGCGGCGGGAGGGGGCACGAACAGCAGCCCATGAGCCTAGCAACGGTCTAAACGGCTTGCCACACGGCCTGCCTATTTGACCAGACGCAAGGGCCCTAAGAGGGTGCCACCTGGCTAGGGGGAAGAAGCGTACGCAGGCAAGAGATAGAAGAAGGAGCGCAGAATGCAAAGTAATCGCGCACGATTTTATATACACCCGCTTGTCGCGGGGATCCTGGTGGCCGCGCTGCTTGGCCTGGGGTCTGCGGTTGGGCCGTTTCTGCGCCAGGCAACAGCGGCCAGCGGGAGAGAGAGCAAGGCTAATACAACCGGGATCGCGCCCCGCCCGGAGCGCATCGTAGCGTCGCCGACGACGCTGCTGACCGCAAGTGACCCATACTCATTGACGGCCGCACTGCCGCTAGCGGAGCTCGCAGCCACCGGCACCGCGACTGCGGGTGGGATCGAGTACACCGTTCAGCCAGGCGACACCCTGGCCGTGCTTGCGACACGATTTGGGACCACCGTGCCAGTGTTGGTAGCAGCCAACCATCTGGCCGATCCTGCCACTATTTATGCTGGACAAATATTACGGATTCCGGCTGGCAACGGGGGCGCTCCCCCCGCGCCTACCATTGCCCCTGCTCCTACGATAGTTCCCGCGCCCGCGGCGTCCGTTACCCCAGAGCAAACTACTGCGGGGGCTAGGATCCTGGACAACCCGAACAATAGCTATCCAGCTGACCTCGACCCGGACCGGCCTTATGGCCCGCCGGTGATCCGCACCGACTGGGTAATCAGCAAAGACTACGCCGCCCACGGCGGCCACTCGGAATGGGGGGCGATTGACTTTGCCTACTGGTACGACCAGGGGGCGATGGGGTCGGAGGTCGTCGCCACCCACGCCGGGACGGTCCACCTGATCCCCGACGACCCGATCTACGGCAACTGGATCTGGGTGGTGAACGGCCACTACACCACCCGCTACGGCCACACCCGCAAATACCTGGTCACCGAGGGCCAGCCGGTGGTGCGCGGGACCCTCCTGGCCGAAATGGGGTCCACCGGCCACAGCACCGGCCCTCATGTCGATTATCAGGTCTGGCAGGACAATGATAACAAGAATCCGATGGATTTTTTGAAATAGGAGGCCGCCGCCGGTGCTTACTCGATCACACATTTTCCGCCCGAAACAGGGTCCGCCCGTCATCCCACCCGTACGCCTCGTGCTACCTAACGGCCAGATCGTAAGCGGCACGCCTGCCGAGTTAACGGCTCTGGTAGATACTATTCGTCAGGAGGTGCGAGCACAGGTCCGGCCAGGCAGCCCGATCAGCCCGATCATGTACGCCCTGCCCGCGCAGCGGCCGCTCCGGGGATCTCCTCAATCGTGGCTGCGCCTCGCCAGCTGGATTGAGGGGGCGGTTCACCCCCGCCCGCCCTCCGGCCCATCGGTCCGCGCCCGCTTCCCCGGGACCGCGCGATCAGCACAGGCGGGAACGGGCGGGGCCGCCGGGCGCCAGACGGCTCACCTGGTCAGTACAACGCTGGGACAGCGCCCCACCCAATCGCTACGAACGGATCCGTCGGTCGAGATCGATCCAGCCGATCCCCGCTCACCCCTGACCAGCGTTCCGCAACAATACCTGGTGCGTGTTTTGGTGCCGGATGCCCGCTATACCGATGGATGGGGCCCGCATCCGCAGCATTTCGAGGAAATCGAGGTCTGGGCAGGTAGTCTGGCCACCGCCAGTCTGTTTATCGTATTCGATGCACAATACCAGATTCAGGTGGTGCCAGGACAGATCGTCGCTGCACGCTGGGCCTGGCATGTGTTTGAGACCCCGAACACAGCGCGGCCCTGGACCCATGCGTATACCTGTTTCCTCGATACCACACAGATTGCGATGATTCAGGCCGAACTGGATCGCCAGACCGAGCTATTGATCTGAGGACCGTGCCGGCTCGACCCGGTACGCACTGCCCACAAGGAGGCTCCCGATGCCAGCACGTCGCCAAGCACCTGCGGTTGCTCCGCCCGATCCGGATCCGAGCGCAGCCGCCGAGATACCCCCCTTTATTCAATCTGCGCCAGCGGCCCCCGGCGCGGGGGCCGCGCCGGTGCCCATGTTTCCCCAAGTCTCGCCAGTTCCGCGGAGCAGCAGCGTAGATCCCGGCATCAATCCGCCAACCCGTCGAATGAATCTCCTGAATGTGCCGGGGCATCTCCAGGTCCGGGTCAGCCAAAACCCAACCCTACTCCGGGTCTATGGCGTGGTAGCCATGCTCCTCCTGATTGGCCTGTTGCTTGTAATCAAAATCGGCCTAGACCAGTTCAACGAACTACGTCTTACCCTCCAGTATGGGCCGGTACCACGCATGTCACAGGGGGATGTTGTCCTCGGCCTGGCTGAGGAAACGGTGACGACGACCGGAACCTCACACTGGATTGCGTTCAACCACAATAGCGTGGGTGGATTACTGGTGATACCCGGAGACGATGCCAGCAAAGGGTTTGTCTTACCTTTTGGCTTTCAAGACACATCGACCCCGCCACAACTTAGTGTGGTCGGAGACCAGGATGCGGATGGGATTCCCGACTTGTTGTATGTCACCGTAGGAACCAGCGATGTATTCTTCATCCGCGATCCCGATCCAACCAAAACGGGTGCCGCCGCATGGCACGTGCCGACCGCTGCGGAGCTGCCCCACCTGCGGTCGCTGATCAAATTCCCAGCCGGAGGACAACGCTAATGCGATCCACTGTACGCCAGCCCTGGCACGCCTGGGCTTCGCTAGGAAGTACCGGGGTGATCACATTCTTGATCGTGGCTATCTTCTTGAACGGGGCGGGAATCGTGCCTGGATCGGTTGCCGCACGCGCTATCGGCTCTAGCAGAACCCGACCCGGGGTGGTACGGCTTATACCACCGACGCCTGTCTCGATGGTAGATCCGCCAGCAACGGGTCCAGCACCAGAGACCGATCCACCTCCTACGGCAGTGGATCCTGTCCCGGCCAGCGGTGACCGCCTCGCCGTCGTCCCGCCCAGCGCCGACCACGCGGTGATGGCCCCGCCCAGCGTCAGCGCGGCGCTGATTGACCAGGTGTTAACCGACTACGGTTCGCCCGCCGCCGGGACAGGGGCCATCTTCTACGATCTGGGCGTGCAATACGGGATTGACCCGGCCTATGCGCTGGCCTTCTTCATCCACGAGAGCAGTGCAGGCACGAAGGGCGTGGCCCGCTTCACCAACGCCATCGGCAACATCCGCACCACGCCCGGCTACCGCGACTATGAGGGCTACCGCGCCTACGACACCTGGGCGGCAGGCATCGAAGACTGGTACAAGCTGATCAAAGACCTCTATGTGGAGGGCTGGGGCAAACGGACCGTGGCCCAGATTATCCCCACTTACGCCCCCTCCGCCGACCGCAACGATCCCCCTAGTTACATCGCCCATGTGACCCAGCTAGTGGATGGATGGCAACGGTAGCGCGTACGAGCGGAAAGGCGTGCCCGCACCTGGAGCCAGTCGCACACACGGAGGTTAAATCCCAATGAAGGTTTCGGCTACGGCGGCGCGCAGTTTGATCGGCAGTATGCTGGGTACGCTCGCCTTGTTGGCACTGGTCGCCATTGTGATTGGGGACCAGCCAGTGAGCGGGCAGGGTGGGGGACTCCTGGTCGCTGGGGTGGGCGGGCGGCTGCCCACCCCCGCTACGCGGGCACCTATGTTATCGGCCGCCGCAGTCCCGGAGCAGAGCGCGCCCACCGCTGGCCCCGCGATCCCCGCGACCTCCCCGATGGCGGAAACGCCCGCCGCCGCCCATGCCAGCCTGCTTCCCAAACCCTTCCCGATCACCTCCGAATTCGGCCATTATCCAAAGGGTGGCGCGCATTATGGGCTCGATATTGGGGCGACCGAAGGGGTTGAGCAGTACGCGCCGGTGGGCGGGACGGTAGAAGACGTGCTGCGTGGCTGTGTATTCGGTGATACGACCTGTGGGCAGGGGTGGGGGAATCATGTCTGGTGGAAATCGGACGAAACGGGGCATCACATCCTGCTCGCCCATTTCAACACGATTGATGGTGCGATCCAGGTGGGAGTCCATATCACGGCAGGCCAGTTGATCGGGGCCACTGGCTCCACCGGTTATACGATGGGATTGAATGGCAAGCTCGGATTTGGGCCTCACACCCACCTACAGATAAACACGGATCGCTGCTGTAATGATCTAGGAGCAATCCAGCCCGCCTGGGAATTCTACTGGCTGCGTGACGATCCAGAACCCATCCTGGGGGCATGGTTTGGAGCATGTACCGCTGCTTCATGCAAATAGGCTTGACGTACAGTACGCTTCTTGTAGGAAAATGCATCAACATTTAGGACATCCTTCGATGGTGCCGGAGGAGATCCATCAGGGCAAGTTGACGAGTACAGCAAACCCTGGTAGGATCAGGTAAGATGCTAGACTAGGTAATGGTGCCGCATATCTGGATATGCTTGAGCTTGACATCCAGGTACTTGCAAGGTATCATGTACCGTATTAGGTACGGAGCGTACCTAATACGGTACGGAGCGCCTAGTCGGGAAGGAACTCCTTGTTGTGAGCTTCGCACCGCCTACCGACCCGCACATTAAACTCTTCGTCGGACCCACACAGAAAGCACGGATCCAGTATGCCGCCACGACGCTAGCCCACTCTCGCTGGGTGGGAAGCTGGCTGCATAGCCAGATCTTACGCGCAATCAGCGCCCAAGAGCAGGGGGCTACAGGCCCGCCACGTCGTACCGATCCTGAGCGCGAGGCCGAACCACGCTCGGAGGAACTCCGGATTCGGCTCAGCACCGCAGAAAAGGTCCGTGCGGATGGGGCCCGACGAGCCTCAAGCTATGCCCATATCACCCATTGGGCATATGACTGGCTTGACTACTATTTAAGTGTGATGGAGGCCGATCTCCATCCGAGCAGCCCGCCAGATGACGCACCCGAGCAGCAAGCACAGAGTTAGGTCGCTGGGTGGGCACCCTGGATGACCCATCAGCGAGTGTATAAAGAACAAGGCATTGTTAGTGCCCGTCATTGTGCGATAGAATAAATGTGCTATCCTTTTCAAAGGGGGGGGAACCCCTGGCACAGTACATCGGAGGTAATGCATGGCGTATACATTGGCTGTCGGCTATCATAAGGGCGGCGTGGGCAAGACGACCACGACCCTGGACCTGGGTGGCGAACTCGCCCGGATGGGGAAACGGGTGTTGCTAATCGACCTGGATGCCCAGATGAACTTGACGGTGCGCTTACAGGTGCGGGCGGCGGAACCGACCCTGGCGCAGGTGCTGACCGCCCCGCGCGGGACCACCTATTATGATTGTGCGCCGACCGCGCTGGCCTGTGCCTGGCGGCCCGAAAACGATGGCGAGGTTGCCTTTGCCGTGGTGCCCGGCGATCCAGCCATGGCCGGGGTCGAACTGGCGCTGGTCGGCATGGTCTCGGGCCGCGAACGCCGACTCGCTCGGGCCCTGGCCTCACTTCAGGATGAGTACGACTATATTCTGATCGATTGCCCGCCCAGTCTCTCGCTGCTGATGGTCAACGCCCTCTACGCCGCCGATGGCGTGCTCCTGCCGGTGCAGGCGCAGACGGCAGCCTACCAGATGTTGCCCTGGACGCTCGACATGATCGCCAATGTGCGGGACGAAGGCCACCCGGTGGAAGTCTTTGGCTTCGTCGTCACGATGCGCGATCATACCGGCATCGCCCGCGAGGTCGAGGAGCTCCTGCGATCCCAGTATGGCGGCCAGGTGTTCCAGACGACGATCCCCCGGCTGGTCGAGCTAGCCGAAGATAGTCAGTGGCAGGCCCCCGTTGGGGTCTATGCCCCACGCGGTCGGGGCACGCAAGCCTATGCGGCCCTGGCGAAGGAGGTCATTAGCCGTGCCAGCGCGTAATAATCGTCCGCCTATTACTGCTTCGGGCGGCCTGGCCGCTCTCACCGCCTCCACGACCGAGCCGGGCAGCCGTCTGGCCAGCGCGCGGCTCCTGCCGCTGGCCCTGGTGGATCCTAACCCGGCGCAGAGCCGCCAGGTCTTTGACGAAGGCAAGCTGGCCGAACTGGCGGCCACGGTTGCCGAGCATGGAGTGCTCCAGCCAATTGTGGTGCGCCCGATCGGTGCACGCTACCAGATCGTGGCCGGCGAACGGCGCAGCCGCGCGGCGCGCCAGGCGGGGCTGATTGAGATCCCGGCGATCATCCGCGAGATGACCGACGAAGAAGCCGCCTATGCCACCGCGATCGAGAACTTGCAGCGGGAGGACCTGGACCTGGAAGACGAAGCGCGCCAGTTCCAGGCGATCTTGGACCTGACCGGCCTTTCGCAACGCGAACTGGCACG
The DNA here is from genome assembly GCA_038252265.1 of Chloroflexia bacterium. Classification (GTDB taxonomy): domain Bacteria; phylum Chloroflexota; class Chloroflexia; order QHBQ01; family JAICKM01; genus JBBSAN01. The sequence goes on along the minus strand of JBBSAN010000255.1, from coordinate 314 downwards.
GCAACTGGGCATCAGCCACGTCTACCTCTCGGAACGCATTCGGTTGTTGGGCCGCCCAGAGTTGCTGGCGGAATATCGGGCGGGGAATCTGACCTGGAAACAGGTGCTGGCGGCCCAGCAAGCGCCCGCTGCCCCTGTACGCCCGGCGTACACGACTACGCCCGCACCGCAGAACGAGACGCCTGTACGCCCGGCGTACACGACTACGCCCCCATCGCAGGATGATCCATCTGTACGCCCGGCGTACACGACTACGCCCCCATCACAGAGCGACTCGGATACGCCAGCGCGCTTGGTGGAGCGCGGCGCACTGG
>JBBSAN010000254.1:0-8591 GCA_038252265.1 Chloroflexia bacterium | reverse complement strand
CTGGAATCAGCGGCATTCTACAGGGTTTGTGCTGTCCTGGTCGATTTATCGTCGGTACAAGCAGGCCCTCGCCCAGCGTAGCCACTACCGAAAGCGGGGGGCCGAACCTCCAGATTTTCAGCAAGTGCGGTTGTAGTACTAAACTGTGTTCAGATTGGATCGAATTACTAACCCCCAACCCCTAACCCCCATCCCCCCACTCCTGGCCCAGCAGCCGGGCGGCCACAGCGCGGTCCTCCCCGGCGGCAGCCTGGAGGCGACCGACTCGTTCCAGCAGCCCGGGGCGGATCGTGTCGCGCTCGGCCCAGAGCGTGTCGAGGGCGCGCTTCAGCCGCACCCAATCGAGGTTGGCCGGGTCGAAATCGCGCTCGCCCTGGCCGACGGCGGCGAGGAAGCCGCTGACCTTGCGGGCATAGCTGAACCCCAGCACCGGCACCCCGCTCGCCGCCGACAGGATCAGCGCGTGGAGCCGCATGGCGAGGACGGCATCCATCTCGCCTAGCAGGGCGCGCAGCACTCGTGCGGGCTGTTCGCCCCGGAGGATGTGCGTGGCGCTGCGGTTGCGCATCTTCGCCACCACGGCGGCGGCCTGCTCCTCATCGCGCCCCGGCCAGAAGGGGACGAACAATACCTGCGCCTCGTAGCGCGTGATCAGGTAGTCGGCGGCCTCGGCAATCAGGCTGAACAGGTACTCGCTCTGGCGTTCGTGGGCGGCCACGGCGGGGGTGCGGAGGCTCTTGTCGAGCCGGTCGCGCACGCTCACCGGCAAGAGGTAGTCCCAGGACAGGCCAGTGGGGTTGCGCGGCAGGTTGCGTAGGCAGATCGCCACGTTGGCCCGCCCACCCAGGGTCAGCCCCTCGCGGGCCAGCAGCGCGGCCAGGGTATCGCCCTCGGCGGGGGGCAAGCAGAGCGCCGGATCGGCGGTCACCCGCACCTGCGTCCGCACCCCCGCTTTCAGCAAGTGGGTCCGGCTGGGATCGTCGCGCACGCTCAGCGCGCCCGGCGCGGTCCAACTCGCCATCTGCCGCACCAGCCAGCGCCCGAACCGCGTCACCAGCGGCTCGACCCCTTGCCCCCACCACATCACCGGCACGCCCCAGCCGTGGGCCAGCCGCAGCATCAGCGCGTAGGGCAAGAGATTGTAGAAGCTGGTGCCGTCCTGGATCAGCCCGCCCCCGCCCAGGATCAGCAGTTGGCTGGCCTGCACGGCGCGGCGGGTTTCGGCGTTCCCCGGTGAGCGCGAGACGACGGTGATCGGCAGCGGCAGGTGGGCGTAGCGCCGGGCCGTTACCGCCGGGCGGGTGGAGAGGACGACGACGCGGGGCGACACCGGCAACTGGGCCAACTGGAGTACAATCGACTCCAGCGCCGCCTCGTCGCCCACATTCGGGCTGCCATACCAGCCGAGCAGCGCCACCTGGGGCGGGGAGTCGCTCATGCAGCCTTCCTCTGCCGGGCGGTGGCAGCGACCTGGAGGAACATCGCGGCGTAGCGTTCGGCGATGCCGTCCCAGTTGTAGTGGGCCGCCACATAGTCGTGGGCGTGGTCGCCCGCCGCCTGCCGCCCCGCGTCGTCGTGGAGCAGCCGCAGGATGGTGCTGATCCAGGCGTCGGCGTCGGTCGGGTCGAGCAGGCAGCCGTTTTCGCCCGGCACAATCGCTTCGGGGATGCCGTCAATGTTCGAGGCGATCACCGGGCGGCGGGTGGCCCCCGCCTCCAGCGCGACGATGCCGAAGCCTTCCATGTCGTTGGGTACCGGCTGGTTGGGCATGACGAACAGGTCGGCCAGGTGATAGGCCGCCTTCAGCCCGGCGTCGCTGACCTGCCCGACCAGGGCCACATGGTCGTCCAGGTGGCGGCTGGCGATCCGCGTCTCGATCACTTCGCGCTGCGGTCCCTCGCCCACGATCAGGTAGCATACGTCGGGGTCGCGGGCCAGCACTTTCGGCAGGATGTAGTCGAGGAAGTAGACCACGCCTTTTCGCTCCACCAGCCGCCCCACCGTCAGCAGCACTTTGCGTCCCTCCAGCCGGGTGCCCGCCAGGGTGCGGACCTCGGCCAACCCTTGCGGGCGCGGGGGCACCTCGAACTCGGCCATGGTGATGCCGTTGGGGATGACCTCGCACAGCGCGGCGGGGATGCCCCGGCGCACGCACTGGTCGCGCGTGGCGCTGCTGACGCAGATCAGCCGATCGAGCTTGCGCAGGGCGGCGGGGACGGTGCGCTGATAGTTCGGTTCGGGGAAGGTGATATCCAGCCCATGCACGGTGACCACGACCGGCAGCCCGAACAGCCGCTTGAGCAGCACCCCCAGCGGGGCCAGCAGCGCGTCGCTCAGGTGGATCACTTCGATCTGCGGGTTGGTGCGGATAATGCGGAAACTCTTGTAGACGGCATAGCTGAGGAACCAGGGCAGGCCCATCGTCCCCCGCCCCCAGGAGATGGTCGCGGTCGCGGCCAGCCGCCCGACTTCGACGGTCAGGCTCTGGCTCAGCTTTTGCATCCCGCCGATGGACGGGGGGTGTTTGCGGGTGATGAAGAGGATCATAGGTGAAGCGTGATGCGTGATGCGTGATGCGTGATGCGTGTGTCTTTGCCCACTATATCATAGCGGGGCGGGGGGGGCAACCGTTGGCTGTATCGGGCGAACGTGGCTTCGTGTCCTTCGTGCCCTTCGTGGTGCAATCAGCGTTACTTGAACCGGGTAACGAATAACGCCCAGAACGCTTCGACCAGGACCGAGCCGAGGCGCGAGAGGACGGCGGCGGCTCCGGCCACGGGCAGAGGGATGCCCAGCACCCCGGTCAGCCCCGCCACCAGCAGGCCCTCGCGCACGGCCCAGCCGTTGGGCACCAGCAGAGTCAGGAAGCCGATGGCCCACGATGCCGTGTAGAGGCCGATGATCGCGGGCAACTCGGTCGCCGGGAGGGTGGGGTAGACCGTCGCCGTCCAGAAGAACGAGGCGACGCCGTACCACAGCCAGTTCGCCACGAACGGCACCAGGGCCAGGAGCAGATCGCCGCCGTGCAGGGTGATCCCCAGCGGGGCACGGCCTATCCGCCGCAGGCCCCAGTCCAGCGCGGCGAACACCGGGCGCGGCCAGACAACAAAGAGGGCCAGCGCGAAAAAGACGACCACATAGGGCCAGATCGGGCCGGACGGCAGCGCGGTCAGCGCCAACCCCGACACCAGCAGGGCCGCTACCGTGTTCAACACCTGTTCCAGCACCACGCTCACGCTGGTCGCCCGGCGCGGCAGCCCGACCCCCTCGGCCAGCATCACCCGCCCGACCGCAAACCAGATCGAGCCAGGCAGGTACTTCGCCAGCGCCGATTGGAAGTAGAGCCGGAAGGCGATGCGCCAGGAGATTTGATGGCCCAGCCGCGCCAGCAGCCGCTTCCAACTGTACACCTGCAACGGGGCACGCCCCAACAGCAACCCCGCCGCCAGGAGCAAATAGCCCGGCTCCAACTGCCAGTGGTAGGCGACAATATCCGGCCATTGCCGGGCCAGAGCCAGGGCGAAGAACAGCACGATCAGCCCCACGATCGCGATCTGTCCGGCTCGCCGCACGGTCGGGTTTGCCAGGAGCGTGGGCAGGGTACGCAGCCGTCGAGGGGCGGGAGTCAGCGTGGGTTGGAGGGGTTCTTCGGGGTGCACAGCGGTTCCTGTTATATTACAATAAGTAGTACCAGCGGCACATAATGTACGCTCTGCCGGTGCCCCTCGAAGGCTACTCGATCCATGGGTGCTTGTCAACCGTGGGCGGGGCTGCCGCCGCCCGGAAGCAGCCTGCTAACCTTATCCCAGGAGGTTAATACCAGTTTATATACTGAAGGGTAATCGCAGCACCATCGATTGCGATCCGTATATGGTGCATTGTCAATTTGCAATGACTTGTTAACCGTTGAGTACGCCTGCTGATCATCACCGATTATCCTGCTGGCGTAACATCATCTACATAGCCGCGTTTTAGAAGTGCGGCACTTTACCAGAAGCCGGGTTGCACAACGACGCAGTTGGCGATTTCCCAGGGCTGATCACTAAAAAGTGAGGAACAGCAACGTGCAAAATGTGCTTATTACAGGGGGGGCAGGTTTCGTCGGATCGAACCTGGCCCAGCGTGTGTTGGGCGCGGGGGGGCGGGTTACGGTGGTGGATAACCTGGTGCGGGCGGGCACCGAGCGCAACCTGGCCTGGTTGCAGCAACTAGGGGGCGACCGGCTCCATTTCGTCTGCGGCGATGTGCGCGACGGCCAATTGCTGGCCGACGTGCTGGAGGCGACCCAACCCGACGCCGTGTTCCATTTCGCCGCCCAGGTGGCGGTCACCACCTCGGTCCATGACCCGCGCACCGACTTTGAGGTGAACGCGCTGGGCACCTTCAACGTGCTGGAAGCCGCCCGCCGCCTGCGCCGTCCGCCCCCGATCTTTTTCACCTCGACCAACAAGGTCTACGGCGGGCTGGAGGATGTGGCCGTAGCCGCCGGGCCGAGCCGCTGGGCCTTCCGCGACCGCCCGCAGGGTATTGACGAGACCCAACCGCTCGATTTCCACTCCCCCTATGGCTGCTCCAAAGGGGCCGCCGACCAGTACGTGCGCGACTACGCCCGCATTTATGGCCTGCGCACGGTGGTCTTTCGCATGAGCTGTATCTATGGCCCGCGCCAGTTCGGCAACGAGGACCAGGGCTGGGTGGCCCATTTCCTCATTTCGGCCTTGTTGAAGCGCCCGCTTACTATCTACGGCGACGGCAAGCAGGTGCGCGACATCCTGTTCGTCAGCGATCTGGTCGATGCGTTTCAGGCGGCTTATGATCGCATTGATACGGTGGCGGGTGAGGTCTTCAACATCGGTGGAGGGCCGGATAATACGCTGGCGATCTGGTCCGAATTCGCCCCGATGATCGAGCGGCTGGCCGGGCACCTGCCCCCGCTGTATTTCGCCGAGATCCGCCCCGGCGATCAGGCGGTCTATATCAGTGACACCCGTAAGGCGGCGGCGCGGCTTGGTTGGACCCCCGCCGTGAATGTGCCCGAAGGGATCAGCCGCCTCTATCGCTGGATCCGTGAGAACCGGCCCCTGTTCGGCACCCCCGCGCCGGTACCAGCACGGGCGCTCTGGGCGACCGCCAACAGCCATCATACCGAGCCAGCTCTGCCGCTCTCCGCGCTCTCCCGACTCGACGCACCGCCCTTGGATGGGTTACAATAGAGGGCAGGCGGCTGGGATCAGGGATCAGGGATCAGGGTTCGCCTGACTGGTGGCAAACCGAGTATCTGACCACTGACCACTGACCACTGACCACTGACCACTGACCACTGACCACTGACCACCGACCACTCGTCGCAGGGGGCATCATGGGGGAACGGGGCAGCAGCCTGGTCATCGGCATCGCCGGGGGGAGCGGGTCGGGCAAAACGACCGTCACCAACGCGATTATCGAGACCATCGGGGCGGATAATGTCACCTTGCTCCAGGAGGACTCCTATTACCGCGATTTTGGCGACCTGTCGCCGGAGCAACGGCGGGCGATCAACTGGGACCACCCCGACGCCTTCGAAGAAGAATTGCTGATCGCCCATGTGCAGGCGTTGCGGGCCGGGCAACCGGTGGCGACGCCGTGCTACGACTTTCTCAGCTATCGCCGCCTGCCCGAGTCGATCTCGCTGGCTCCCCGCCCGGTGGTGATTGTCGAGGGGATCCTGGTGTTGACCGAGCCGGTCCTGCGCCAATTGATGGACATCAAGGTGTTTGTGGATGCCGACGCAGATGTACGGTTTATCCGGCGGCTCACCCGCGACATCTTTGCGCGAGGGCGCAGCCTCGACTCGGTTATCGAGCAATACCTGGCAACCGTGCGGCCCATGCACCTGGAGTTCGTCGAACCGAGCAAGCGTTACGCCGACGTGATCATTCCCGAAGGCGGCCACAACCGCGTCGCCATCGAAATGGTCGTGGCGCGGGTTCAATCGGTGCTAAATGGGGGTTAGGGGTTGGGGGTTGGTACGTTTCTCGCTGATCCCCTGATCGCTGACCCCCAACCCCCAATCCCTAACTACCAACCACCAACCACCAACCACCAACTACCAACCACCAACCACCAACTACCAACCCCCAATCCCTAACCCCCAACCCCTATGGATATACATCTCATTCTCATTTTCCTGGCAAGCTTCGCCGCCTCGGCAGTCGAGGTCGTGGAGGCTGTGACGATTGTGCTGGCTGTTGGGGTGACCCGCGGCTGGCGCAGCACCTGGATCGGCGTGGTCGCGGCGGCGCTCAGCCTGGCGGTGCTGGTGGGGGCGTTCGGCCCCACGCTGCTGACCGTGGTCTCCCGCGAACTATTGCTGGTGATCGTCGGCACCCTGCTGCTGATCTTCGGCCTGCAATGGGTGCGGAAAGCGATCATGCGCTACACCGGCCTCAAAGCTCTCCATGACGAAGCCCTGATCTACGAACGCGAAAAAGCGGCGTTGCAGGCGGAAGGCCGGGTCAGCGGCGAGATGGACTGGACCGCCTTTACCGTTGCCTTCAAGGGCGTGTTCCTTGAAGGGCTGGAGGTGGTGTTCATCGTCATCACCTTCACGGCCACCAGCGGCCAGTTCGTGGTGACGACGCTGGGCGCGGTTGCGGCGGCGGTAGTGGTCGTGATCGCCGCCGCCTTCTTGCACAAGCCGCTTACCCAGGTGCCCGAAAACACGCTGAAATACGGCGTGGGCCTGATCCTGATCACCTTCGGCACCTTCTGGACCGGCGAGGGGTTGGGTGTCGAATGGCCGGGGGCCGACCTGATGATCCTCATGCTGCTCGCCTTCTACGGGATCACCACCTGGGGGCTGATCAGCTTCTTGCGCCGTCCGGTGCAGCCCGCCCCACCCGCAGAGGGAGCGATATGAAATACATTACCGGCTTTTTTGCCTTCTGGTGGGACTTTATCGTCGGGGACGCCTGGGAAGTGGCGGCGGGGGTGCTGGCGCTGCTCGTGCTGGTCTTTGCGCTGGTGCAGGGCACGCGGGCCGACTGGGCCATCCAGTATGCCGGGCTGCTGCTCCCGCTCGGCGTGGTCGTGTTGCTGAGCCTCAGCCTGTGGGCACTGGCGCGCAAACGATAGGAGCCAATCATGCACCGTCGGACCCTCCTCCCCGCCGGGTTGCTGGCGGTGGCGTTGTTATTGCTCGGCGCGGGCGGCTGCACCGGCCTGCCGCAGCTACCCGGCCCCGACACGCCCGGCCTGCCGCCTTCCGTCACGGTGCCGCCGGGCACCCCGCCCGCCGAACCTGCCGCTTCGGAGACACCTATCCCGGCTACTGCCGTCCCGGCCACCGCCCCGCCTGCGCCCACGGCCACCGTCAGCGGCGCGATCCCCCATCTCAAGGTTGAAGAAGTGGCCACGGGGCTGGAAGTGCCCTGGTCGCTCAGTTTCGCGCCTGATGGGCGGATCTTCTTCACCGAGCGGCCTGGCCGGGTGCGGGTGATCGTGGATGGGCGGTTGCAGGCCCAGCCGGTGCTGAAGGTGCCCGACATCAGCCCGCAGGGCGAAGGCGGCTTGATGGGGATCACCCTGGACCCGGCCTTTGCCGATAACCACTACCTTTATATCTACTACACCTATAACGCCGCCGGGGCCGGGCAGCGCAACAAGCTGGTGCGCTACCGGGAGGCGGATAACACCCTGTCGGCTCCGCAGGTGCTATTCGAGGGCGTACTGGGCGCGGGCATCCACGATGGTGGGCGGATCAAGTTTGGGCCAGACGGCAAAATCTACATCACCGCCGGGGACGCGGCGAGCGGCGATCAGGCCCAGCAGCGCGACGTGCTGGCAGGCAAAATCCTGCGGCTGAACCCCGACGGGTCGATCCCCGCCGACAACCCGTTCGGCACCGCGATCTGGAGCTACGGCCACCGCAACCCGCAGGGGCTGGACTGGCAGCCGGGCACGGGGCTGCTGTTCGAGACCGAGCACGGCCAGTCGGCTTATGACGAAGTGAACATTATCGAGCCGGGCAAGAATTACGGCTGGCCGCAGGTTACCGCCGTTCCTCATCAGCCCCAGTTTGTGGACCCGATCCTGACCAGCGGGCCGGCCCCGTCATGGGCACCGTCGGGCGCGGCGTTCGGCACGGCTCCCTGGTTGGGTACGTGGCAAAACAACCTCTTTTTCGCCACCTTGCGCGGCACGCACCTGCACCGGGTCGTCCTCGATCCTGCCGACCCACACCACGTCCTGGCCGATGAGAAGCTGTTCGAGGGGGTCTTTGGTCGCCTGCGTGAGGTGATCCAGGGGCCGGATGGTCTCTATTTCACCACCAGCAACCGCGATGGCCGGGGCAGCCCCGCCGCCACCGACGACCGCATCCTGCGCCTCGTCTCGGACGACCAGCGGTAGCACCCGTCTCCCGGCACGGATGCCGCTCTCACCGCCCGGCGAGCAGCTCCCCGACTTGTGAGGGTGGCGGGCGCAGCAAGTAGTACACGGCCAGCGCCCCGCTATAGATCAGCACCGCCACATAGATGATCAGGCTGAGCCGGTGTTCGGGGAGGACGTTGGCGAAATGGCCCAGGAAGGGCACGATCAGCACCAGATCGTAG
>JBBSAN010000253.1:0-8627 GCA_038252265.1 Chloroflexia bacterium | reverse complement strand
CCTTCGACCACGGCCCCGAAGAGGCGGCGGGTGCGGGCATCACCAATCAAAGGAGCAAAGTGGGCCAAATAGGCACTGAACCGATCCGGGGACAAGGAGACCGTCATGCCCAACCTCCAACAGGGTAAAGACGAGTAAGGCCTGTATTTTACAGCATCCTCCAGGGGTTGGTGAGTTATGAATGGATGTCAGTTGTGTCCGCCTCTCCCGGCGGGAAGCTGTTGGGTTCGGTCCGCAGACGACCACCTCCCGAGTCCGCCGGGTACTCCCGGCCATCGGCGCGTACTGTTCCCAGGCTGCCACCAGGCGGCGCACACGCTCTTGCAAACCGGTGGGGTCGAGGAAGAACGGCAGTCTGAGATAATCGGTGTGCGACTCGTCCTGTAATGTGCGAATCTCGTACAGCCACGGAAACGCGGTTGGGTCGGTGGAGTACCTACGTGGATAGCCATATGGCACCGCTCATGCCGATCACTGCATCATGCTTTACCCTGTGCTCGCTCAACTAATCTCCCTGCTCCTCCGAGGGTGGTTGCCACCAGGGTGCCGTGAAGCGCCGGGAGGTGTTGGGCCGGATCATCCATGACGATGATCGCGCTGCCGCCTGACCGCTACTAGTATTACAACGACGGTTCGCTCAAACGAGGTGAAAACCGTGCGGTGCCAGGCACGAAATTGCCAACCCCTCAGCCCGGTTTTGGCCCTGTACCTCGGCAGCCCAGGCACAAACCGCACGATCTTAGCGCCCCGTTTCGGCAGCCCAGACACGAACCGTCGTTGTAATACTAGCAGCGCGGATAAGTATCCGCACATTACACCCGACACCATTGACGAATGGGGTACTGTGGATTATACTATGGATAGTTATCCACATTATGAATTACATTCGTCGGGAGAACACGCATGAAGACCATCCAGATGACCATCGAAGAACAACTGCTCGCCGAAGTGGACCGGACCACCCTGGCCCTGCACACGACGCGCTCCGCCTTCATTCGCGAGGCGTTACAGGCGGCGCTGCGTCGGCATGCCATGGCCGCACTAGAGCGTCAACACGCGCAGGGCTATGCGGACCAACCCCCAGCGGCGGGCGAATTAGCGGAGTGGGTTGAGGAGCAGGAGTGGGGGCCCGCATGAATCACGGCGATGTTTGCTGGTATACGTTCCGTGCGCCCGACAAGCGCCGCCCGGTGCTGATCCTGACCCGCCAATCGGCTCTGCGCTACTTGAACGGCGTCACGGTGGCACCCATTACCTCGACGATTCGGGGCATTCCAACCGAGGTACCGTTAACGACCGCCGAGGGGCTACCACGTGAGTGTGCCGTGAACTGCGACAACATCCAGACCATCACCAAGGCCCAGCTCGGCCCGTTCATTACGCACCTGTCCGGCGAGACGATGCAGGCCGTGCGAGTTGCTATCGCCTTCGCACTCGGCTTTGATGATCTGGAATAGCGTGCACAACCCGATCATGGGGTAAAGCTCGGACTGTAGTGCTCCGCTGGTGATGGTGGACGGGGTGCTCGACGCCGAGTGAGATCTGCCCCGGTTAACAGAGAATTAAGATTTGCCAGCCCTTTTGATCATAGGCTCTAGCGATTGGCTGCGCACCGGAAGCCTAACCATGGGGCGGGACGGTTACCGGGTTGCGGCTCGCGCAGGCTCACCCGCGAGAAGTCAAAGATGCTATCGCCCCAGGAGTCGCCGCGTGTGACCAGGGCGCGGTCGTTCAAGAGGTCTTGCCCATTCCAGGCTGCGTGCGCCGGATCGTAACCGGTATACGATGCCGTGTAGAACGAAGTGGTCCATTCTGAGGCATTACCCACCAAATTATAGACCTTTTCCGGGCTGATCCCGCGCGGATAGCTCATGACCGGTTGCAGATCGATCCCTTGCTCGGAGAGGTCGGGGAAAATCAGATTAGCGCGGGTGGCGGTGAGGGGATCAGTGCCCCAGGGCCAGGGCTGGTCGTTGGCCTGTAACCCCCGCGCGGCCAGTTCCCATTCGATTTCGGTCGGCAAGCGGCGCCCTAGCCAACGGCAGTAGGCAGCGGCCTGGGGAGCGGTGACGCCGGTTACCGGGAGATCCTGCCTTTGGGGGACATGTAAGGCAGCCGGGTCAGCAGGATCGGTGCAGCTTCCGGCATCTTTGCATAACCCATATTGGCGGTTCGAGACTTCGTACTGCTCTAACTGGAAGGGCGCGACGGTGGCAACCCAGGGCGGGGCGTCGGCAGCCCCGGCGTCGGCAGCAGATCCCATCTGCACCGCGCCGCCGCTGAGGGGGACCAGGGGGCCAGCGGCCTGGGCGGCCAGCACACGCGGATAGATCAGCACGAAGGCCGCGCCAAGACCGAGCAGAACCAGTAACGCCACCAGGAGTTGTGCCCGGCGGCGGGACCGGCCCTGCGATTGCCGGGCGATCTCCTCGGCCTGGCGGGCCTGTTGCTGCGCGACGGCTTCAGCCTGGGCGGCGGTCACCGCCCGCGCCCCCGCCTGCTGCGCGCTTTCCTGGGCCTGGGCAGCCAGCGCGGCAGCGGTTTTCACCTCTTCGCCCAGCCGTTGGGCGGCAGCCTTCTCTTGCTGAGCCTGCTCATAGGCCGTGCGACTCGCCGCCACCAGGGCCAACAGGTCGGTACTGGCCCCCAGATCCTGCGATTCGGACCCATGAAGCCAGGTCTCGGCCTCCTGTAATTGGATCGCGTCGAGCAAGCCCCCGGTGCCCCGCCCCAGGCGCACCCACTCCGTTGCCTTGTCTTCCAGGCGGCGGCGCGTCTGCTCGCTAGCGCGACGCGCCAGCAACCATTCGCTGAGCAGCGGCCAGCCCGCGATCAAGGCCTCGTGGGCGATGTCCACACACCGGTCGCCGGTGCGTAGATCGGTGCTGAGGGTCAGCAAGCGGTGGTCGGCCAGGTACTCCAGCACATGATCAAACTGTGCCGGATCGTCGCCATCGGCGCACAGTTCGGCCTCGGTTTGCTGGCGGCGGGTATCGGGCCGGCCTGTGCCAAACTGCACCAGGCGCAAGAAGATGCGCCGGGCCAGGACCTGATCGGGCAGGGGCAAGGCCGAAAGCGTGGTGTCGGCACGGGTTGCCAGGGCCACGGCCAGGCCGCTGCGGTTTCCGCTGCCTAGCGCCTGGTAAGCGGCCAGTGTCAGCCGCCGGTCGCGCATCTCGCCCCAGAGCAAGACCAGGGTTTCCTGGAGCAGGGGCAGCGCGCCCGGTTCGTTCGCGGCATCGGCCAGCAACCGCTCGATCAAAGCCGGTTCCACCTCCACCCCCACATCGAGCGCGGGCTGGCGGATAGCTTCAGCCAATGCGAGGCCGCGCAGCGGGGCGATCTCCTGGCGCTCGCCGGGGCCAACCGGCCAGAGGTCGCCGGTCATCAGATCGGAGAAGAAGTCGGTCCGCAACGTCAGCACTACCGCACAAGTCTCCACCGCCCGCAGCGCCAGGATCGCCGCGATAAACGTGGCCTGACCGGCAGGGGTAGCCTGGGTGTAGATTTCTTCAAACTGATCGATCACCAGCAGCAAGCGCGTGGCCGGGGCATGGGCGGCCAGCCAGGCGGCCACCGTCGGGGCCGCCTGGCTGGGATCGCCACCCAGTTCGCTGCCCAGCGCGGTGAGGGGCGTGCTGCCGGGCCGCATCGGCATGATACCCCAGGTGCCGGGCGACCAGTAGGGACTGCTGCGTAGCGCGGGAATCAGCCCCGCCTGCACCAGCGACGATTTGCCCGAACCCGACGGCCCCAACACCAGCAAGAAATTGCTGGTCCGCAGGTGGCGGACCATCTGCTTTAGCTCATCCTCCCGCCCATAGAAGAAGCGGGCATCCTCGGCGCGGAACGGCACCATGCCGGGATAGGGACACGCCGGGAGATCGGGCGACAGGCCAGCGGCACCCGCCACCAGCGGAGGCAGGCCAAGGCCGGTCGCCATGGCCTGCAACGCGGGATTAGCGGGGTTGGCGGCCCGCGCAGCGGCGAGCACCTGATCCATGCGGCCCTGGGCATCGGCCCAATTGAGCAGACCGAAGATTACCTCGCGCAGATTAGCGCCATCGCTAATCGTCGCGAGGTTCTCATTCAGCCCATGCCGGACCATCTGGGCCAGGCTAGCCCGGTCGGGAAAGGCACTGAGCAGCGCCTCTTCGATCTGCTGTCGTTGCTGACCATCCAATTTCACAGGCCTTAATTTCCTAAGTAATTGAAGTAAATCGTCACCCGGTACAAGCACTGGTTAGAGGTGCCCTGCGTGGTCAGGTCGAAGGTTCCCGACCGGGGGCCGCTGCCCAATGCCAGGTAGGCACTAGGCGACCCCGCAACAGCCGTTCCGTTCGTCGGGGAGCCGCCACTCCGCGCATGGAGCGAGGCATTCACCCGCCCATCCAGTGCGTATATGGTCGCCACTGTTCGGTACGGCGTAACGCCAGTAATCGTGTACCAATGGAGCGCGTTATTGTTGATGATCGGGTCCACAATGACGTGGATCGTGTACGGCGGCTTCTGGTTGATCCGCAGCACCTGAATGTCGATGTGCAGGCCCTCCGGGTTGTTGAGACCCGGCTGCCCTAACGGGTCACCGCCCGGTTCACCCTCGTCGCTCGTCACCGGTAGCTGGCCGGGCAAGACTTCGATGAAAAACCGCGCCCGGTCAGCATAGGCGTCTACCGGTCCAGGGTTCGCGCCACTCACGACAATATTAAACAAATCGCCGTCGCGTGTCGAGTAGGAGGCACTGCGCTGGAACAGGAGGTTGGGGTCTGGCCCCTGTTGCAGGTCGTCAAAGTTGGCCGACCGCAGGCAGTTGGTGCTGCCGCCGGTCTCGTCAGGCTTGTAGCGCCAGTCGTAGTAGTGCAGCCCCACATTGCCCATCTCCACCTGGAAGGCAGGCGGGTTGGCCGGGTTATAGGTCAGCACGCGGCGCTGGTAAGCCTGGATCAAAACCTCCTGATTCTGGTTATTGATCACGACGTTTGCCCAGTAAGGTTCGGTCACCGGATAGCCGCTGGCATAGAACCAGGGTGTGTTCAGCGGGCCGGTGGTATAGTGCCCGTCTACATAAATCGTGCCTTTGGCGCTCAAGAAGTCCCAGAAGATCGAGGGGATGTTGTGTTTGGTCTCCGGGACGTAGGTGACGAACGCGGTGCCCGGCATACGGGCCTGGCTCGGATCGTCCCCGATCTGGGCGTTACGGTCGACAGTGGCGGTCGCGTGGCGGCCCTTTTGATCGGAGGCTTCGCCCATCAACCGGCCAAACACAGCGTAGGTGGGGCCGATGTCATCATCTTTGTCCGACGCGAGCGGGATGTCTGCCGGGCAGAGCGCCTCAAACTCCTGTGCGCCCAGTTGCATCCGCCCGGTCATCAACTCTACCGCCAACAGCCCGTTAGTGACATAGAACGGGTCAGTGCGGTTGCCGTTGGGATCGTTGATTTCCATGCGGCTTTTATCAAAGTATTGAACCAGCCGCTCACCGCCCGGCACCTGGCCGAACGCCTCTTTTACCGCGCTACGCGGTTGCGGCCCCCAGTACCAGGACAGGGAGGTCTGGCCCTCGGCCACCGCCTTATCGGTGCGCTCCCAGGTCTGCTGGAACGCAAAGTCGGTAAAGCCACTGGCTGCGCGAGCCGGGGTACTGCTCACCCATAGCGGGAGCAGGAGGACCAGCAGCGCTAACAAACGGCCTAATCGTTCACGGATTACCATGATAGCCTCCTCAATTATTGTCCACGGTTCGTCCCGGTGGTTCGCATACGGGGACGGATCGGACGGTCTTGTTACCTGATGTGCCCTGTCGGCACTGCGCCACCACAGGAGGATGAAAGGGGTCGCCCGCGCCGTCTCGCTAAACGACCCATCGGCTATTGATGGTGGTAACATCATACCACAGCTAGCCGCGCAGTCCGCCCTCCCTGCACCGGTGTGGTGTGGTTGGGAGCATCCAAAACTTTGCGTATTCTCGGTTGCTGCCCGTCTTGTGCCAGGGGAAGATTCGGGACCGGCCAGCCGAACGTCGCGACGGGAGCGTCGTCGGCTGGTCGTGCGGTCCTGATGTATTCAGTTTAAGCGAGATGGACCGCCGTGAACACGAAAAATACACATTTTCATGTTCATTTGCAGCTTCGTAGGAACACGCATGCTGCGGGCGGATGGCGAGGCCTCCTGAGCGGCGGGTGGGTGCGCCATCCAGGATGGCGCTCAGAAGGTCTCGCCTGGCGGAGTCACCGCATCGGGCGGACTCCAGGGGTTGCTATACGCGGGGGCGGCTCAGGGTTGCGGGTCGCGCAGGCAGAAGCCGACTTGGCGCTGGTTGTAGTGGCCCGCGCACGACAACCCGACCAGGGCGCGGTCCACGGCGTTCAACACAACGTTGTAGCCGCAGGCAGGCATACCAGTAGTGTCCAGCGCCCAATCGCCGCTGACCACCTCGACCAGCCCGGCGGTGATCCCCGGCACGGTAACCAGGGTGTGCGTCACCCCGCTGAGGGTCACCGCTGGCGAGGGGTGCGTCACCCCCCCGATGGTGATGTCGGGAACGTAGACGCCTTCGCTGCCGAAGAAGCGGTCGCTCACCGTAAAGGTGCCGTTGATCACGTCGCCCACCATGCGGTCCGGGCAGTCACCCCCGATGATCGCGATACTGAGTTGGGGGCGCTGATGGGGCACAGCGGTCACGACGTTGTTGATCAGCACCTGCTCGTCGTGGGGATAGCCATTATAGATATAGATGTTCTGGGTCACGGTGCCGACGGGCACGTAGTGGGCCAGACCGGTATCCCAGGCAAAGGCCCGCACTTCGATGTGATAGAGACCTTCGGCCAGCCCCCCGGCTGCCCAGTAAGCCATCGTGTTGGGATTGGTGGTCTGCTGGAAGCCGACCACGCCGGGCGGCGGGGCCACCAATCCGCCTTCCATATAGGTATAGCTGAGGCCGGTGATGCCGGGGGCCGGGGTCGCTGCCATCGTCCAGGTAATGGGTACAGGATGCTGGTAGCGCGACAACGACACATCGAACGAGTTGGTGAGCGGCGCTGCCGGGTCACCGGCTTTGTTCACCCACACTTGATAGCGCAGGGGCTGCGCGCCCGGGCTGACACTACCATCGGTGCTGAAGACCGCAGGCCGGATGCCAAAATTGCCGTTGATGTAGATCGGCCCGCCGAAGGGGCTGTTGTCCGCGTTGGGGCAATCTTCGACGACGCCGGTGGGGTTGGCTAACCCGGCGGCGTTGATGCCCTGGGTCGAAATGCCATTTATGCGCGTCAGCCGCAACTCGTTGTCGCCGACGCCGGGGCCGTGATGGATGCCCGGCTGGATATAGGTATTGAGTACATTGCCCCAGGTCGGCGCGAAATTCGGGCCCGTGGGCGCGACTTGCCAGGAGAGGATGGCCCGCAGGCGCATCCCACGCACGTCAGTACAGACGCTCTCGGGCACCGCGACGTCGCGGAACACCGCGTATTGCACCGTGTGGCCGCCGCCAACCCCGGCCAGGTCATGGACCTGTACCTGGGCCTCACCGAGCGCATGCCAGCTACCGCCGTTGAACAGATAGAAGGCGACGTACTCGGTGCTGCCGAAGCTACACAAGTTGCCGGAGTACCCGCTGTTGCGCTTGATCGAAATCA
This sequence comes from Chloroflexia bacterium, assembly GCA_038252265.1. Taxonomy (GTDB): domain Bacteria; phylum Chloroflexota; class Chloroflexia; order QHBQ01; family JAICKM01; genus JBBSAN01. The sequence continues at coordinate 993 of JBBSAN010000253.1, read as the reverse complement.
CGCCGCCCAGCATCCGCGTATGCGGATTGTAGCCCGCGCAGGTCAACTCTTCATAGGTCGTGTCCCCGACCGTCAACTCCAGGCCCGCCAGGATATCGCCCAGGTCGGCCCCTAGAATCTGTGCCGCACTCATCGACGGGCCAGCCAGGACCGCGAGTGGAGCCGCCGTCGGCCCTGTGGCGGCCTCTACCGCTTTGGGCTGCGGCAGGTGGGCCGTGATCCTGGTGAGCAGTGAGCCGACGAGCGGGCCATTGAGCAGCTTATGCACCTCACGGAAGCCGGAACGATGAGGAGGCACACTCTCGTCGGTATAGGCCGCCTTGAGCTGGTCATAACTCAGCGGGAACGGCTCTGTAACCGTGAGGCTCTGCCCAAGATTGATCTCGGACAGGAGATCCGGGTTGATAGAGATGGCCTCTTCTTTGATCAGATCGGCCAGCGACACGTCGAACAGCGAGCGCGGGGCGATCTGCACCGTCGAGTCCACCACGTTGCCCCACACCGGGGGCCAGGCCGGGTCGGGCGGCGGCTCCACGCTCCAGGAGAGAATGGCGCGCACCCGCAGCAGCTTTTCGGTGCGACACCGCGCCCGTGCCTCGTTCAAGTCTACCGCCACACTATAGCTCAAGGGCAGGTGGCCGCCAGGGATATTGTAGCTGTTGAACGAGGCCACGCCGAGATCGTGCCAGACCCCGCCCCGCTCCACAAAGAAGCGGACATACTCCCGCGACCCGCGCTCGCAAGGCCCACTCCCATAACCGGCGTTCCGCTTGATATGGACGACGGCTTCCAACTGGTTAGCGGGCGGGTTGAGGCCCAGGCAGACCAGTTCTTCGTAGCGGGTGTTGCCGCTCATCGACATAACCGGCTCCAGGCCCAGCTTGGGCATCGTGCCGAAGTAGTTCGGGTTTTTCAAGATGAGGGGGAGGAACCTGACGCGGGTCGGCTCGACCCCCGGCTGATCACCTTCTCCCAGAACGTGCGCCAACGCGG
>JBBSAN010000252.1:0-8650 GCA_038252265.1 Chloroflexia bacterium | reverse complement strand
GCATAAGCCCTAATTCATTGGACAAATCATGAATTGGATCAGGGCTTGGCGCGGTCAGCAAGCGTGCGACGGCTGTATCTTGCCCCAATCACCGACTGCCACACGGCCCCATCTGTGCGTATCTAAGCCACTTTCTAATGTCTCGAGTTTAGACAAACCGACAGCTAGGGGGTTGCCCTAGCTGCCAGCGTGCGCGACAATAGCAGTATGAGTACCACCTCCACTGCTGCTGCCCGCACGGCGCAGCTTACCAACTTACAGGCCTTTCGTCAAGCCATCTATGATCATGGCCTGACCGCCCGCGGCGACGCCCAGTTTGAACTGCTGGACGCCCTGCTGCTGAGTGGCCCCACCGCCTCCTTTGCGGTCCTGAGCCAAGCCCCCGCCTTCCGCCGCACCTGGCACAGTGCCTATGCCGCCCTCGAAGACGGCACCCAGGACGCGGCCTGGCTGCGGCAGTATCTGGTGCAGCAATTACCCCAGCAGGGTCCCCTGGTGCTGGCGGGCGATGCCACCACCTGGCCCCGCCCCCGCTCGCCCACCTTGCCTGATCGCCAGTATTGTCACAGCCCCACCCCCGCCATCGGGCGCGAGTCGATCGTGGTGGGCCAGCCCTACTCCCTGGTGGCCTGGGTGGCCGAACCGGGCACCAGTTGGGCTTTGCCTCTGGACCTTGCACGCATTCCCAGCGACCAGACCGCCAGTCAAGTTGCCGCCACGCAGATCGCCCGCCTCACCGCCCTGCGCTCCCCCACCGACCGGGTCTTGTGGATCTATGTCTTCGACGGCAACTACGGCAACGTGCATTTCTGGCAGGCGCTGCCTGCGGGGGAGCAGTACGGCGTGGTCACGCGCCTGCGCCGCGACCGCGTGTTCTATCAGGCCCCCGAACCGTATGCCGGGCGGGGCCGCCCGCGTAAGCATGGGCCGCGCTTCGCTTTCCGCGAGCCGCCCACCTGGGGGCCACCGAGCGCGGAAGAAACCCGGAGCGATGCCGCGTGGGGCACGGTGACAGTGCGCGCCTGGGCGGGGCTGCATGACCGCGGGGCCGCCGACCAGTCGTTCACGGTCGTGCAGGCCACGGTGCATGAGGAGCGCGCCGCGCCGCCGGAGGCGTTATGGTTGAGTTGGCACGGCCCGGCGCAGCCCGCAGAGCAGATCTGGTGCGCGTATGCGGCGCGCTGGAGTATTGAGCCGAGTATCGCGGTGCGCAAGCAGCAACTGCACTGGACGCAGCCGGCGGTGCAGATGGTGGCGGCGATGGGCGTCTGGAGCGGGCTGGTGTCGCTGGCGATGTGGATGCTCTGGCTGGCGCGAGGGCTGGTGGCAGATTGTCGGCTGCCGTGGCAGCGGGAGCAAGCCGCGAAGACGCCGGGGCGGGTGGCGGCGGGCTGGGCCGGGCTTTTTGGCGAGATCGGGACGCCCGCAGCGGCCCCGCGACGGCGCGGAAACGCGCCGGGGTGGCGCAAAGGGCGGGTCCGCCAGCGCCCGGCGCGGCATAAGGTGGTGCGCAAGGGGCCGCCGCGGGTGCGCGCCCCACTAAGCGGAAAAAAGCGGCCTGACGGTCGGTTGTTAAAGTACGGATCAAGCCTCGCGCTCAGCCGAGGACGTTACCCTTTTGTCTAAACTCGAGTTAGACACGACCGAGGTGCTGTTACGCGTCAATAATCTGCTGAAGACGCGCTTTCTGCACCTGCTTCTGGGGGATCGGAATCGGCTGCTGGAGGACGAGGTGGGCGAGCGCACGTCCGAGTTACGCGAGGCGCATAGCGAGATCCTGGAGCGCCTGGCGCTGGCCGCCGAGTACCGGGATGATGACACCGGCCAGCACATTCGGCGCGTGAGCAACACAGCAGCGCTCCTGGCCGCTATCCTCGGCGTTCCCGATCACAACCTGGAGCTGATTCGCCGGGCGGCGTGTGCCCGGCAGGGCGCAAAAACTCGGCCAGAGATGTGCTATACTAGGCCCGGCACGTAAGGCCGCAGGGCCATCGTAGGTGCTGCCGGGCGCGCAGCGAATGCGGGGACAGGACCGCGCCACCCGGTAAGGTCAACCAGGGAGACCGATCTACAGGAGGTTCAGCGATGGCGATCTCTCGTTCGTGGCGGACGGTGGCGGGGCTGGTGCTCCTCACGCTGCTCGCGCTCATTCCCTCGACCCGGCTTGCCGCCCAGGCCGACACCCCCCAGCCTAAAAGTGTGACCATCCCCGGCACGATCCAGAGCAAACTGGGGTGCAGCGGCGACTGGCAGCAGGACTGCGCGAAAACGCACCTGACCTATGACTCCGTGGCCGGGATCTGGACCGGCGAGTGGGAACTGCCCGCCGGAAAGTATGAGTATAAAGCCGCCATCAACGATAGCTGGGACGAGAATTACGGCCTCAAGGCCGGGGCCGGGGGCGCGAACATCCCGCTCGAAGTGCCTGCCACGCAGAAGGTCAAGTTCTATTACGACCACAAGACGCACTGGGTGACCGACAATGTGAACTCGGTCATCGCCACCGTCGCCGGGAGCTTCCAGAGCAAGGTCGGCTGCGCCAGCGACTGGATGCCCGAATGCCTCAAAGGCTGGCTCCAGGACCCCGCCGGGAGTGGAGTCTATACCTGGTCTACCAAAGACATCCCGCAGGGCAGCTACGAAGCCAAAGTCGCGATCAAGGAAAGCTGGGACGAGAACTACGGGGCCGACGGGGCCAAAGGCGGGGCCAACATCCCCTTCACCGTCGAGGCCAACGGCGACGAGATCGGCTTCCGCTACGACTCGAAGACCCACAAGCTGACCATCGGCACCCCCCAGCGCGGCAACCTGAGCCGCGCCCGCGCCTACTGGGTCACCCACGACACTATCGCCTGGCCCATCGACAACGCGGTAGGCAACACCTACACCCTCCATTACGACCCGGCGGGGGCGCTGAAGCTGGATACCACCGGCGTGACCGGGGGCGAATCCAGCCCGCTCACCGCCGATGTCGCCGGGCTGCCGCAGGTGGTGCTGGCGAAGTTCCCCCAGTTCGCTGGCTACACGGCGCTCAAGCTGGACGCCCCCACCCAGGCCAAAATCGCCACGATCTTGAAAGGCCAGATCACCGTATCGGCTCAGGGAGCCAACGGCAAGCTGATCGATGCGACCAGCCTCCAGATCCCCGGCGTGCTGGACGACCTGTACACCTATGACGGCGCGCTCGGCGTGGTCTATGCGGGCGACACACCGACGCTCAAACTGTGGGCACCCACGGCCAGATCGGTCAACCTCGTGTTGTTTGACGATGCCGCCACCGCCGTCAGCACCACCGTCGCCATGACCGCCGACCCGGCCAAAGGCGTGTGGAGCGCGGCGGGCCAACCCGCCTGGACCGGTAAGTTCTACCTCTACGATGTGGAGGTCTTTGTGCCGTCTACCGGCAAGGTGGAGCACAACCTCGTCACCGACCCCTACTCGGTCAGCCTGGCGACCGACAGCACCCGCAGCCAGATCGTCAATCTGGCCGACGCGAGCCTCAAGCCGGACGGCTGGGATGGGATGCAGAAGCCGCCCCTGGCCGCGCCCGAAGATGTGGTCGTCTACGAACTCCACCTGCGCGACTTCAGCATCAGCGACCAGACCGTGCCGGAGGCCCATCGCGGCACCTATCTGGCCTTCACCGATAGCGGCTCCGACGGCATGAAGCACCTGAAAGCGCTGGCCGAGGCCGGGCTGACCCACATCCATTTGCTGCCGCTGTTCGATATCGCCACCATCGAAGAGGACAAGAGCAAGCGCACCGAACCAGATCCCGCCCGGCTGGCGGGCAAACCGGCCAACTCGGTGCAGCCGCAGCAATTGCTCAGCACCTTCCGCGACCAGGACGGTTTCAACTGGGGCTATGATCCCTACCATTATGGCGTGCCCGAAGGCAGCTATGCCACCGACCCTAACGGCGCGGCGCGCATCCGCGAGTTCCGCCAGATGGTGCAGGGGCTGAACGGGGCCGGGCTGCGGCTGGTGATGGACGTGGTCTACAACCACACCTCGGCCAGCGGGCAGGATCCGAAGTCGGTGCTGGACCGGGTGGTGCCGGGCTACTACCAGCGGCTGAACGGCGACGGCGCGGTCGAGACCAGCACCTGCTGCCAGAACACCGCCACGGAACACGCCATGATGGAGAAGCTCATGGTGGACACCCTGGTGCAGTGGGCCAGAGCTTACAAAGTGGACGGCTTCCGCTTCGACCTGATGGGCCACCACATGGTTACGAACATGACCAAAGCGCGGGATGCCCTCCACGCCCTGACGGTCGCCCAGGACGGTGTGGATGGCTCCAAGATCTACCTCTACGGCGAAGGCTGGAACTTCGGGGAGGTGGCCGACAACAAGCTGGGAGTGAATGCCACCCAGATCAATATGGCCGGGACCGGCATCGGCACCTTCAACGACCGCATCCGCGACGCGGCGCGGGGGGGCGGGCCGTTCAGCGGCGTGCAGGAGCAAGGCTTCATTGATGGTCTGCTCGACGCACCCAACGGCACCAACCAGGGCACCGTCGCCACCCAGACCACGCGGCTGCTCCAGTACAGCGACTGGATCCGGGTGGGGCTGGCAGGCAACCTGAAGGATTATCCGCTGGTGGACAGCAGCGGCAAGGCTGTTACCGGCAAGGACGTGAGCTACAACGGCGCGCCCACCGGCTACACCGCCGACCCGCAGGAAGATATCAACTATGTCGAGGCGCACGACAACGAGACGCTCTACGACGCGATCGCCTACAAAGCGCCGGTCAGCACGACGATGGCCGACCGGGTGCGGATGCAAGACCTGGGGATGGATCTAGTCGCGCTCGGCCAGGGCGTACCCTTCTTCCATGCCGGGGTGGATATGCTGCGCTCGAAGTCGCTGGACAGCAACAGCTATAACTCCGGCGACTGGTTCAACCGCCTCGATTTCACCTACGAGAGCAACAACTGGGGCGTGGGCCTGCCGCCGCAGAGTAGCAACGACGCGAACTGGCCGCTCATGCGCCCGCTGCTGGCCGACCCGGCGCTCAAACCGGCGAAGGCTGACATCCTTCACGCCGTCGCCCACTTCCGCGCGATGCTCCAGATCCGCAAGAGTTCGCCCCTCTTCCGGCTGCAAACCGCCCAGGAGGTCAACACGCGGCTGCGCTTCCTCAACACCGGCCCGCAGCAGATCCCCGGCGTGATCGTGATGAGCCTCACTGACGGAGGCGGAGCCGACCTCGACCCGGCCTATGACGGCCTGGTGGTCGTGTTCAACGCCACGAGCAAAGTGCAGACCGTCACCGATCCGGCCCTGGCCGGGGTGCCACTGACCCTCCACCCGGTGCAGGCCGCGTCGGACGACCCGCTGGTGCGCACGGCAAAGGCTAATACGGCGGCAGGCAGCCTGACCGTGCCCGAACGCACCACCGCCGTCTTTGTCGTCCAGCAAGGCGCGGGCGGCAAAGCCCTGGCAGCCAACGGGGCCACCAGCACAGGCGGCACCCCGGTCAGCACCGGCACCGGGGGCACTACAAGCGGCGGCACTGCTGCGGGTGGAACCAGTGCGGGCGGCGGACCCCTGCCGCCCAGCGGCGCGCCGGACGACAGCCCGGCGACGTGGCTCGCGCTGGCGCTGCTGCTGCTCGTCCTCGGCTTCGGCTTACGACGAGGGATACAAAGAAAACGCTAAAGGTACGCGTGGCTTTTATGAACAGAACGCCAACCACCAACCAAAGGAGGCGTTACCGATGGACCTGATTAACCCGGTTGTGCGGCGCTGGCTGGATGCGGCGACCGAGGACCCCGACGGCTTCTGGGCGGCGGCGGCGGAGCATCTGCCCTGGCTGCGCAAGTGGGACCGCGTGCTGGAATGGGACTACCCCACCTTCCGCTGGTTTGGCGGGGGGCAGACCAACCTGGCCTATAGCTGTCTTGATCATCACGTCGAAGCAGGCCGGGGCGGGCGCACCGCCCTGATCTACCTCAACGAGCGGGGCGAACGGCGGCTCTACACCTATGCCCAGATGCGGCGCGAAGTGATGCGGCAGGCGGCGGCGTTGCGCGGCCTGGGCATCCAAAAAGGCGACCGGATCACCATCTATATGCCGGGGTGCCCCGAAGCGATCATGCTCATGCTGGCCTGCGCGCGCATCGGGGCGATCCACATGGTCGTCTTCGCCGGGTTCGGCGCGGGCGCGCTGTCCGACCGCATCCGGGCCAGCGGTTCGCGGCTGGTCTTCACCAGCGATATCACCTACCGCAAGGGCAAGGACATCGCGCTGAAGGGCATCATTGACGAGGCGATGGCGACCGGCTGCCCCAGCGTGGAGCATGTGATCGTCCACCAGCGGGGCAGTGTTGCGGTACCGATGACCGATGGTCGAGATCTCTCATGGGATATGTTCCTCGCCGGAGCCGCCGGGCAGGACAGCGGTTATGTGCCGCTGGAGGCGAACGAACCGGCCTACATCCTGGCGACCTCCGGCACCACGGCCCGGCCCAAGCTGGCGGTGCATACCGTCGGCGGCTATCAGGTCTATATCCACGCGATGGGCCGCTGGTGCTTCGGGATGCGGCCCGACGACGTGTGGTGGTCCACCTCCGACATCGGCTGGGTAGTGGGCCACAGCTACATCGTCTATGCCCCGCTGTTGCACGGCTGTACCACCCTGGCCTACGAAGGCACCCTCGATTATCCCGATACGTCGGCGCTGTGGCGGATCATCGAGGAATTCGGAGTGACCGGGCTGTTCACCTCGCCCACGGCGGTGCGGCTGCTGATGCGCTACGGCGAGGAGCACGCCCACTCCTCCGATCTGTCCAGCCTGGAGCGGGTCTTCTGCGCGGGCGAAGTGCTGAACGCCCCGGCCTGGGCCTGGCTCCAGCACGACATTCTCCACGACCGGGTGCCGGTCATTGATCATATGTGGCAGACCGAGACGGGCGGGCCGGTCTTCGGCAACCCCTACGGCGTGGCGATGCTGCCGATCAAGCCCGGCTCGGCGGGTATCCCGCTGGCGGGCATCGCGGCGGCGGTGGTAGACGCCGACGGCCAGCCGGTGGCCCCCGGCGAAAAGGGCGTGATGATCCTGCGCCGCCCCTTCCCCGGCCTGCTCGCCAGCCTGTGGGGCGAGCCGGAGCGCTACGGGCACGACTACTGGGAGCAGATGCCGGGTGTCTACTACACCGGCGACTCGGCGCACATTGACGCCGATGGCTATGTCTGGTTCGCCGGGCGGGCCGACGAGATCATCAAGATCGCCGCCCATCGCCTGGGCACCATCGAGGTCGAGACCGCCCTGCTCAAGCATCCCGCCGTGGCCGAAGCGGGCGTCACCGGGCGGCCCGACGACGTGCGCGGCGAGGTCATCGCGGCTTTTGTTGTGCTCAAGCACGGCCACCGCGCCTCCCACGCCCTGCGGCAAGAACTGGTCGCCACGGTGCGCCACGAACTGGGGCCGGTGGCGGTCGTCGGGGAGTTGCAATTCGTCAACATGCTGCCCAAGACGCGCAGCGGCAAGATCATGCGCCGCGTGCTGAAGGCGGTGACCCAGGAGCGCGATCCCGGCGACATCACCACTATCGAAGACGAAGGATCGGTCGAGGAAGCGCGGCAGGCGTGGGCACAACTCCGCGCCGACCTGAGCGAGTTGCCGCAGGACGAGCCGGTGTTGTCCTAACCCACGCAAGAGACCGGCAGGCCTGCCGGAAAGCCGATGGCGCACGGATCGCATTGGCTGAGGGGCGCACCGGACGATCCTGAGCACCCTTTGCGGCACGCAACGCGGCCACTACCGCCGTGACGGTCTACGACGCCGGGTCGCTGTCCGCCGCATCGAGCGACAGCCAGGCCACCCGCCCCGCCCCAGCGGACATCTGAGCGAGCCATTCGCTTAGCAGCGTCGTCTTCCCAAACCCGGTGGGGGCCGAGATCAGGGTGATCGCGCCGGTCAGCCCCTCGTTGAGTTGCGCCGTCAACCGAGGCCGCCCCACCAGGCCGGGCCGCCCTTTCGGCAGGTAGAGCTTGGTTGCCAGGAGAGGCACGCCGGGGATGGCCGCACCGGGGGCGACCACCGGCGGCGCGGGGGGTGGAGTCGCCCCACTGGGTGCAGGGTCCCCCGGTGCCGGGGTGGGGTCTGCCCCTCGCCCGGCGAGCGCGGCAGCAGTGGCCTGGAGGTGGTCGGCGCTGAGGTCGGGGCTGTGGCCCAGGTAGGCGCTGTGCAGTGTGCCGTCGCGCCGCTGGTACGCTTTCCAGCGCCAGCCGCGTGCGCCGTGGCGCTCTTTGCGCGCGGTGAACCGGCCCGCCGCCCCGCGATAGGCAAAGCTGTGCGCCTCGTCGAGCCAGGCAAACCAGGCAGGCGACCCGACGGTGATTTCGGTGCCCGCCGGGGTGATGGGGGTCATATCCAGCACCAGCGGCGAAGAGCGCGCCACGCATCATCCTTCTACAGGGGGTAAAACCAGAACGGGGTAACTTGCCCTCACTATACTCCCGCTGGGGTAACTTTGCAAGCAGGGGCGGCTGAGATCCCTTCATAACTCGGACTGCGCGTATTAGGCCCGTTGGACCGTCTTTTGGGCCTCCTGCCGCCCGCCGCCGGGCCGCCCGATCGGTGGTTGGCCGCCCGGTTAGGGGATCGGTCCGCCTACCGCAAGTAGGATCGGGCCAGATT
>JBBSAN010000251.1:0-8665 GCA_038252265.1 Chloroflexia bacterium | reverse complement strand
GGTGGAAATGTCGCTCTGTGGCCTGGGACAGACCGCCCCGCTGCCGCTGATGGGCGGCATCCGCTGGTTCCGCGACGAGTTCGTGGAGCACATCGAGCAGAAGTATTGCCGCACCGGCACCTGCCAGCATCTGGTGGCGATCCAGGCGCAGAAGAAGGCCGGGCAGCAAGTGGCACCCTATGAGCAGCCGTTTCTGCCGGTACGGGTGGGCGAACGCGCCCGCCTGCTTGGCACGGCCAGCAACGCCGGGGCCGGGCCGCATCAACTGCTGCCCGGTTCGGCCAACAACAAAGGCAGCGGCGTGCCCGGTCCCGGTCCGACCGGCAACGACCCCGGCAGCACCGGCAAGCGCGACGTGATTACGATGCAGCGGTAGAAAGCAGGCGCGGGATGGCAGACGAACCAACTTATGTAGACGAAGATGGCCGCACAGTGCATCGGACCGGGTACCCGCACATCGTCAGGGTGGACGGCTTGCGAAGTGGTCACGCAGTGATCGAAGGTACCGGCCTGGCGGTTTGGAACATCGTAGGTTACTACTACAAACTCGGTATGTCAGTAGATGAAATCGTCCATGAGTGGGATTACTTGACCTACGCCCAGGTTCTCAGCGCCCTAGCCTATTACCATGATCACAGAGCGGAGATTGATCAGGTGCGCTACGAGAACAGCTATGAGCATCGGCCAGAAGAGCAAGCCAGTGCCGCCTGATCCGCCGAAACTTTATTTAGACGAAAATATTTAAGGAAGTTTGCTGGCGCAACTGCGTCGTAATGGGATTGATGTAATTGCTCCTGCTGAGGCGGGCATGTTATCGAAATCTGATGATCAGCAATTAGCTTACGCAGCAACTCAGCAGCGCGCCATTCTCACCTTCGATGTGCGCCATTTTGAGCGTATACATACGGAATATCTGATAGCGGGACGAGAACATTGGGGGGTACTGCTCTCCAAAGAGGAACCTGTTGGCGTTCTGGTGCATCGGTTGCTGCGGCTGGTAAACACGCTTTCAGCGGAAGATTTGAAGAACCAGGCGCGCTGGTTGAGTGACTTTAGCTAATCTTAGCCAGTCGCGGCGAGATAGTAAATCAATATAGTTGCGGATTCACATAGATAGCACAGGCCACTACTTTTGCACTTTTTGATTAAACGTCATACCGGAACCACATTTAGGACCAATACGGTAATCTGCCTCAAGATGTGGGCAGGCTCCACAAACGGCCAGGCACGAATTGTAAAAAGTGCAAAAGTAGTGACAGGCCGTATCAGAACTGGGAGAACACATGGCTGACGTAACGCTTACGATAGACGGCATCAAGGTGACGGTGCCCGATGGCACCTACGCCATTGATGCGGCGAAGAAGATCGGCATAGACATCCCCAACTTCTGCTACCTGCCGGGGTTGCGGGCCTTTGGCGCGTGCCGGATGTGCATTGTCGAGGTCAAGGGGCGCAAGGGCTGGGACCTGGCGATTTCCTGCGGCACCCCGGCGAAAGAGGGGGCCGAGATCCGCACCCTGACCGATCAGGTGTGGGAGCAGCGCCATATGATCATGGAACTGCTCGACGTGGACCACCCGCTCGACTGCCCGATCTGCGAGGCCAATGGCGACTGCCGCTTGCAGGACTACGGCTACGATTACGGGGTGGTCGGCAAAGAGTTGCGCCGCCCGAAGATCACCCGCCCCGCCGAGCGGCTCAGCCCGGCGATTGACCTGGACCGCGACCGCTGTATCGTCTGCGGGCGCTGTGTGCGGTCGTGCGACGAGCAGATCGGGGCGGTGGCGCTGGCCTTTGTGCAGCGCGGCATTGAGACGGTGATTGACGCGCCGTTCGGCAAGTCGCTGCTGGACACCCCTTGCACCTCCTGCGGCACCTGCGTCGAGGTCTGCCCGGTGGGCGCGCTGAGCAGCCATCTCTATGCGGCGGGGCACTACCAGCACCACTGGATGCAGCGCAAAACGCGCACCACCTGCCACTATTGCGGCGTGGGCTGCCAGATGCACATTGGCACGCACAACAACAAGGTCTATGAGGTTCGCACTGCCGATGCCGTGGGCGTGAACGACGGCATCATCTGCGTGAAGGGTCGCTTCGGCCAGGACGCGCTGCAAAACAAAGACCGCCTGAGCCTGCCGATGATCCGCCAGGCCGACGGCACCTTCCAGACTGTGCCGTGGGACGACGCGCTGGATCTGGTGGCCGAGCGGCTGGGCCAGCACAAGGGCGCGGTCGGGGCGATTGCCTCGCCCAAGCTGACCAACGAAGAGCTATACCTGATGCAGAAGGTGGTGCGCGGCGGGCTGGGCACCAACAACATCGACGCCCCGGCGCGCTACCCCGAAGCCGAGGCGCTGGCCGTGCTGGAAGAAGCGTTCGGCTTCCCGGCGATGACCAACAACCTGCTCGACACCCGGCAGACGGCGGGCTGCATCATCGCCGTGGGCGACAGCATCTACGAGACGCACCCCGTCTACGCCTACCAGTTGCAGCGCCTCATTCGCCTGCGCGACGTGAACCTGATCGTCATCAGCCCCCACCCGGTCAAGATGATGGAATGGGCCACGCTGACCCTCGCCCCCCCGGCGGGCCAGGAAGAACTGCTGCTGGCAGGCATCGCCGCGATCATCGTGGCCGAGAACCTGGCGACGAACGCGGCGAACCTGCCGGGCCTGACCGACTGGCAGGCGTCGCTCGGTGGGCTGACACCGGAGCAGATCAGTACGCAGACCGGAGTGAGCCTGGACGATATGCGCCAGGCCGCTTACCTGTACGCGACCGGCGGCAAGCTGGCGAAGGCGGGCAAGACCCCCAACGACCCGGCGGCGCAATATCCGCCCTCGGCGATCATCTTCCCGGCGGGCGGACCGTATGTGCTGGCCCCCGGCGCGGTGCGGCAACTCTGCAATCTGGCGACGATCACCGGCAACGTGGGACGGGTCGGCGGCGGGGTCAACCCGCTGATCTCTGAGAACAACACGATGGGGCTGAACGACATGGGCTGCCGCCCGGACCGCCTGCCTGGCTACCTGCCGCTGACGGCGGAGAACGCGGCCCGCTTCGGCGCGACCTCGCCGTTTGCCGACACGCCCCGCGCCATGCCGACCGACCCCGGCCTGACCACCCCACAGATGGTCCACGGCGCGACCGACGGCACGATCCGGGCGCTGTGGGTGGTCGGCGCGAACCCGATCCTGAACGACGATGATCCGGCGGCGGCGCGGGCCGCCCTGCAAAAGCTGGATTTCCTGGTCGTGCAAGATATCTACATGAACGAGACGGCGGAGTTGGCCCATGTGATCCTGCCCGCCTCCAGCTACCTGGAGAAAGATGGCACGTTCACCAACACCGAGCGCCGCATCCAGCGGGTCCGCAAGGCGTGCGAGCCGGTGGGCCTCAGCCGCCCCGACGGCGCGATCTTCATCGAACTGGGGTATCGCCTCGGCCTGCCGATGCCCTATCCGCGTTCGACCGACGTGATGGACGAGATCAGCCGGGTGGTGCCGCTCTATAATGGCGTGAACTACGGGCGGCTGGAAATGACCCAGTACATCGAAGACGCGATCCCGATGCCCGGCGCGGTGTCCTACAAGCAGCTACGCATCCAGGGTTTGCAGTGGCCGGTCAACGGCGCACGGCACGGCGGCACTCCCGTGCTGCCCGCCCCGGCGCAGTCGAAGTTGTTCCCGCTGAGTGCGCCGCCGCAGGCTGCCGCGCCGACCCTGGCTGCCGGGACCCTCCTGATGACGACCGGCTTCAGCCTCTTCCCGTTCCAGACGGGCACACTGAGCCGCCGCAGCCGCGACCTGGCGAAAGTGCAGCCGAAGGCGCGCCTGCTGTTGAACAGTGTCGATGCCGCCCGCCTGGGCCTGGGTGACACCCAGACCGTGCGGATCAGCAGTGCAGGTGTCGCGCCCCCGCCCGGTGCGGGACGGGGCGATCTGCCGGTGGAGGCGATCACCCTGGTGGATGATCGCACCCCGCCCGGCACGGCCTACCTGCGGACGACGCTGGAGCAAGCCGGGCGCAGCGCCCTGGTGCGCCAGAGCCTGACCCAGCAGGCCAACGGGCATGATGGCGGCAAGGCGATCCCGGTGCGGCTGGCCTACGAACCCAATCCGGTGACGGACAGTGCCAAGATCGGCCCTGGGCCATCGGTGCAAAGTGTCCTTGATATGGCGAACGCGGCGGCACCGCCCGCGTAGAACGCGAAATGTGAAACGTGAAACGTGAGTGTGCCGGTTTGGTCTAGCGCCACAACTCACCAGCAGGAGCAGACAGACGATGGATGAAGTGCTTAACCAGATAGGAACGTTCCTGGGCAGCCTGGACTGGCTGGGGGGCGTGATCAAGCTGTTGGTGATGGTGGTCATCCTGACCTTCGTGCTGGTGGTCATGGGCTTCCTGACCTACTTCGAGCGCAAGGTCGCCGCGCATATGCAACAGCGCCAGGGGCCGAACCGCACCGGCTTCCTCGGTCTCTTGCAGTGGGTGGCCGACGCGGTCAAGCTGATGACCAAAGAAGACTTCGCGCCGGGCGGCACCGACCGGATCGTCTTTCTCTTCGCGCCGGTCCTCAGCATGTTCACCGCCACCGCCGCCTACGCCTTCATCCCCTTCGGCCAGGACAAAGTGTTCGACATCGCCGGGCACAAGTTCGGGTTGACCATCGGGGAGACGCCCATCGCGCTGCTCGGGCTGCTGGCCCTCTCGTCGCTGGGAGTCTACGGGCTGATCATGGCCGGGTGGGGCAGCAATAACAAGTATGCCCTCCTCGGCGGGCTGCGGGCCGGGGCGCAGGTGATCAGCTATGAAATCTCGATGGGTATCTCGCTGATCGGCGTATTGATCCTCTCGCAATCGTTCAACCTGAACGATATCGCGCGGGCGCAGGGGGTGGGGGCGCACTGGTATCCCGCCGGAGCCTTCGACCCGAACGTGCTCAGCACCGTGGTCACGGCCAATCAGCCGGGGATCTGGTTTATCCTGCTCCAGCCGATTGCCTTCTTTACCTACCTGGTTTCGGCGGTGGCCGAAACGAACCGCACCCCGTTCGACATGCCCGAAGCCGAGGGTGAACTGGTCTCCGGCTATCATATCGAATACGGGGCGATGCGCTTCGGCTCGTTCTTCCTGGCCGAGTACATCAACATGATCACGGTGAGCGCGATTGCCAGCTACTGCTTCCTGGGTGGCTGGCAGGCTATCTGGCCGTTCCCGAATATCGCGGGGTTGGAGCCGATCTGGTTCATCATCAAGATCGCCTTCTTTATCTTCGTCTACTACTGGTTGCGCTGGACGCTGCCGCGGGTGCGCTATGATCAGGTGATGGGCCTCACCTGGAAGGTGTTGCTGCCGCTGACGCTGGTCAACATCTTCCTGGTCACACTGTTGCGGGCGATGATCACCTATGTCTTCAACAACCCGCCGCCGCTGTCGATCGCTACCATCGGGCAATCGTGGCCGTGGCTGATTTTTGTCGCGGTCGAACTGGGCATCGCCGGGATCGGTTTGCTGGCCTTCTCGCGCATGATCGCCCGGTCCCCGAACGGTAGCTCGCGGCGGCCCCTGCTGGTGGCGAACCCGATCGCGGCGAACCTGCTCACCCCGCCGACCACGTCCGACCCCCCGCACAGCATCCAGCCAGTGCGACGGTAAACGAGAAGTGCGTATTGCGTATTGCGTAAAGGTATAAAGCGTTTACAATCTACGCAATACGCAGTACGCAGTACAGAGGAATGGAGTAAGCGAGTATGGAATTAGGCGATCAGGTCGCCGGATTTCTGACGACTCTGGCGACGATGGTCAAGCGCACGGTGACGGTGGAATACCCCGACGCGATGCGCGAGTTGTCGCCGCGCTTCCGGGGGGCGGTGGGTTTCTTGCCCCACCCCGAAACCGGGCGCGAGAAGTGCGTGGGCTGTGGGCTGTGTCCGCAGGTCTGCCCGGTGGACGCGATCACCATCGGCGTGATCGAAGACGAGAAGCCCGGTGCCAGCCACTTTGACGAGTGGCAGCCGTTCGAGCACTATTACTATAATGGCCTGGACCCAACCGACCCCGATGCGAAGAAGTTCAGCTACTTCTATCACATCAACGAGACGCGCTGCCTCTATTGCGGGTTGTGTGTCGAGGTCTGCCCGGTCGAGGCGCTGATCATGAGCCACCACTTCGAGATGGCGACCGATAACCGCGCCGAGACGATCTATGACAAGAGCAAGATCCTGGCGATGGGCCGGACCTATATGGCCGAACTGAACGAGCGCACGGAAGGCGGGCAGGCCGCCCAGGTGCCCGGCACCACCCTCCGCCCGGCCCTCGCCGGGCGACCGGCCCCACCGGAACTGCTCGGCACCGGCGCGGCAGCCTACGGCAACGAGCAGCCAGCCCAGACGGGTGACACCGTGACCGGCGTGGCCGCCGGTCCCCCAACCGGACCCACTCGATAGGAGACGACGCGATGACCATCGGCGGCAATTACATTGCGCTCCCCAACTTGCAACAGCTCTTTTTCCTGGGCTTCGCGACCTTCTCGATCTTAGGCTCGCTGCTCATGATCACCCGGCGCAACGCGATCCATGCCGCGCTGTTGCTGGTGATCGTCTTCTTCCAGTTGGCCGGGGTCTACGTCATTCTGGGCGCGGAGTTCCTGGCGGCGTTGCAGGTGCTGGTCTACACCGGGGCGATCCTGGTCCTGTTCCTGTTCGTGATCATGCTCTTGCAACTGCGCGAAGCGCCCCGCCTGCGCGATGTTCATCGCTGGCAGCGGTTTATCGCCCCGGTGCTGGGCGGGCTGCTGGTGCTGGAGTTCCTGGGGATCATCTTCTTTGGCGGGATCACCCTGTCGGGCGTGCCGCACCAGACCCCCGCCCCGGCCACGGCGCTCGAAATCGCCGCGTCGGGTGGGTCGCCGCGTGCGCTGGGGCAGGTGTTGTACACCGTCTTCCTGCTGCCGTTTGAAGTCGCCTCGTTTATCCTGCTGGTTGCGGTGATCGGGGCCATTGTGCTGGCCCGGCGCGAAGAGACCGCCGAGATCGAGCGGCTGGTGCCGTCGCTGGGCGTCAGCCTGGGGCAGCGCGGCGTGGCCGGGTCGCCGCAAGCCGCGCAGATGGAGAAGCTCCGCCCCGAAGTGACCATGCCGATCAATGTGGTTGGGGGCGAGCGGGCCGTGGTGGCGGGTCGTCCGGGCAGCAGCGCCAGCGGGGGCCGCGCCGAAGACGAGGATCTGAGCCGCCGAGCTTAACGAGCAATGAGCAATGAGCGCTGAGTGATGAGATGGTAGGGTTCGACTGCATTCCGCATTCCTAGCAACGGGGGAAAGAGTATGACAGGGGCAAACGTGGTGGCGCAGACCAATCCGGGCTTTCAGGCGATGTCGGTGCCGATTGAATGGTACCTGGCGCTCAGCGCGGTGCTGTTCTGCATTGGCCTGACCGGGGTGCTGACCCGGCGGAATGTGCTGGTCATCTTCATGTCGGTCGAGTTGATGATGAACGCGGTCAATCTGACCCTGGTCGCCTTTGGGGCCTCGCTAGGCACCCTGGCCGGGCAGGCGTTCGTGGTCTTTGTGGTGACCGTGGCTGCCGCCGAAGCGGCAGTGGGGCTGGCGATTATCATGGCCTACGTGCGCCAGAAGCCGAGCATTGACCCCGCCGATATGGACCTGATGAAAGAGTAGGCAGTAAGCAGTAGGCGGTAGGCAGTGTTTTCATAGGCTGTCTAGCACCTATTGCAATACTCCTGGCTTACTATCTGTCGTTTACTGCTTACTGCCTACTGCTTACCGCCTACTGAGGAGCCTGCTATGGCATGGATTTACGATTATGTTTGGCTGGTCCCGCTGCTGCCCATGCTGGGCGCGGTGATCAATGTGTTCATGGGGCCGATCCTGGGGAAGGGGGCGGCGCGCCCGGCGGGGTTGCTGGCCTCGGCGATGATCGGGCTAAGCTTTGTCATCTCCCTCCTGATCTTCTATCAGGTGTCTACGGCCCCTGCCGGGGACCCGACCCGCGCCGTGACCGGGATTGATTACATCGTCTACACCTGGATCGGCAGCGGCGATTTCCACGTCAATATCGGCTTCTACATTGACCAGCTCAGCGCGGGCATGATGATGTTGGTCACCGGGGTCGGCTTCCTCATCCATGTCTATTCGATCGGCTACATGGCCGACGATATTGACCCGGCCACCGGCAAGAACAACGAAGCCCGCTTCTTCACCTATCTGAACCTGTTCGCCTTCGCCATGTTGATGCTGGTCATGGGCGACAATTACCTGCTGACCTTCCTCGGCTGGGAAGGGGTGGGCCTCAGTTCCTACCTCCTGATCGGCTTCTGGTATGCCGGGCAAGACCCGCATCACCAGCCCGACCGCAGCAAGTGGACCGGAAAGCCCCAGTCAGACGCGGCGAAGAAAGCCTTTATTGTCAACCGTGTGGGCGATGTAGGCTTTGCCCTGGGCATCATGCTCCTGTTCACCAACTTCGGCAGTTTGGCCTTCACCGATATTTTCCCGGTGGCGGGCAAGGATTTTGTCCTCGGCAACATGACCATCGCCTGCCTGCTCCTCTTTGCCGGGGCGATGGGCAAGTCGGCACAGTTCCCGCTGCATGTCTGGCTGCCCGACGCGATGGAAGGCCCGACCCCGGTCAGCGCCCTGATCCAT
>JBBSAN010000250.1:0-8675 GCA_038252265.1 Chloroflexia bacterium | reverse complement strand
GTGCAGGCGGTACCCGACGGCCCGGCCCGCTTCCTCTTTGCCTACCTGCCCGATCTGGCTGCCGATGTGGTCGCCCCGCTCCTGGCGCGAGACTACACTCCGGCCCAGATCGCCGGGCTGGGCGGCAACCTCCAGGCCGGACCACTGGTCGAAGCGCTGGGCGGTCCGGCAGCGATCACCACGACCCCAACACCCACGGAGATCCTATGACGGTTAATACCCTGCTCATGAAAAGCCAGGCGTTGCAACGCCCGACCAGCTACATCGCGTTCGTCCCCGACCCTGCCGATGCCGGTCCCGGCCCCTACCCTGTGCTGGTCCAGTTGCACGGCTACTGGGACGATTATCACGCCTGGCTCTATAAATCGAACCTGATGATGTATGCCGAACGCCTACCGCTGATTGTGATCTTGCCCAATGGCGAGAACAGCTACTGGATCAACTGGGACCCCCGGCGGCGCTACGAGGATTTGATCACCCAGGACCTGTGGGAGCATGTAAACGCCAACTTCCCGGTGCGCCCTGGGCGCTGGGCCATCGGCGGCCTCTCGATGGGCGGCTACGGCGCGCTGCGGATCGGGCTGAAACATCCCGACAAATACTGCTCGATCTTCGCCCATTCCAGCGTCATCCCCGGCCCGCTCGACTTTGCGGAATGGGCGGCCTCGGACGATTGGTGGGGGAAGCAGTTCCAGCAGTTGAACGCGGACGGCGACCTGGACTGCTACCACTGGGCGGAGCAGGTGGACCGGGCGACGATGCCGCGCTTGAGCTTCGACTGCGGCACCGAAGATTTCCTGATCGACCATAACCGCCGCTTCCACGATTTTCTGGCGAACCAGTTGCACCTGCCCCACAGCTACGCCGAACACCCCGGTGCCCACACCTGGGACTACTGGGACAAACACGTCCAGACCGCCCTGCGCCAACACGCCGAAGTCCTAGGCATCCAGGCCAAACCACAGGACCCCCCACCCGTGGCCGCCGAAGCGCCGGAGGATCAGGTATGAGCGCGGATATAGCCCTGATTACCGGGGCGAGCAGCGGCATTGGGGCCGAGTTCGCCAAAGCTTACGCCGCGCAGGGAGCCAACGTCTTTCTGGTGGCGCGGCGCGAGGACCGGCTGCGGCGGCTGGCCGATGCGCTCCAGACGCGCTATCCGATCACCGCCGAGTATATGGCGCTCGACCTGACCGCGCCGGACAGCGGCGACCGGCTCC
Source organism: Chloroflexia bacterium (assembly GCA_038252265.1). Classification (GTDB taxonomy): domain Bacteria; phylum Chloroflexota; class Chloroflexia; order QHBQ01; family JAICKM01; genus JBBSAN01. The sequence goes on along the minus strand of JBBSAN010000250.1, from coordinate 7,455 downwards.
AGGCCGAGATCGCCCGGCGCGGCTACCGGGTCCAGACGCTGATCAACAATGCCGGGTTCGGCACGGTCGGCGCGCCGTTTGCCGAGGTGCCGTTGGCCCGTTCGATGGACATGGCCCGGCTGAACATGGATGTGCTGGTGGACTTGACCGGGCGCTACCTGCCGGAGATGCTGGCACGCGGCAGCGGGGACATCATCAACGTGTCCAGCGTGGCCGGGTTCCAACCCATCGCCAAAATCGCGCTCTACAGTGCCAGCAAGGCGTTCGTCCTCAACTTCAGCCTGGGGCTGTGGGCCGAAACGCGGGGCAGTGGTGTGCGGGTGCTGGCGCTGTGCCCCGGTAACACGGACACCGAGTGGGCTGCCGTGGCCGGGGTGCCCGGCGGCGAGGAGGCGGGTCGCGGCCTATCGGCCCACCGCGTGGTGGTCGAGGGGCTGCGGGCGCTAGAGCGCAACGCGGGCTACGTGGTCGTCGCCCCGCCGGAGCAAGTCGCCATGCGCCTGCTGAGCCGGTTGGTCCCGCGCAAGCTGGTGGCGCGGGTCACGCAACGCCTGCTCTAAACCCGGTCCAGCGGCAGCACTTCGAGCAGTTGGTCCAGCGAGGTCAGTTGGAAGTACTGGTAGAAGGCCAGCATCGTTTCGCTGTCGAAGCGGTCGAGCCGGTCGTCGTCATAATACCAGCGCCGCACGGTGCTGACCGACACGCCGGTCATCTCGGCCACATCGGGGATGCTCAGCGGCGGGTTGTGAGTGTCGGCCAGGTGCGCCAGCCGCGAACGAATGATATAGTGCGCCATGCGGGGTGCCTCTCTATCGGTATGCCAGAATCATAGGCGCATTATAGCAGATGCGGACGGCTCACGGATCGAACAACTCGAGCGGTTCCAGCGGGGCCGTTTTGTGCCGCGCCGGGGCAGTGGCAGGTTGGCGCAACATCCAGACCAGCGCAAGGCCGGTAATGACGCCATAAACCAGCGCCCCGGCCATCCAACCCACGACCCAGTAGACATGATCATCGTGCGGCAAGAAGGAATAAGTGCGCTGATCCAATCCCGCGAAAAGCCCCCGGACGAGAACATAGGCCAGCACCGCCCCCAGCCAGGCCCCGCCGTTCGCTATAGGCCACAACCCCGGCTGGGGGACATAACGGCGCAGCACCCCATACTGGGCCAGGCCAAAGATAAACCCCGTCCAGGTGCCGAACAACGGTCCGAAGGTAAACGCGGAGCCGATCAGCGCCAAGACCATCGCTACCCCGGTTCCCAGCCAGCAAGCGGCCAGCCACTTCCACCACGCGCTCCGCCTTAAGTAACCCCATAAGACCAGGCCCTGACCTATCCCGATCACTGGCCCCAGGAAAAAGAACAAATCCCAAACCCAAAAGAGCAGACGGTCGCTAGAATGCTGCGCCCCCGAAGGAGCGGTCACCAGTAGGGCCAGTGTGGCCGATAGGAAGGTCGCGCCGACCCACGCGCTCCACAAGCCCCAACCGGGACGGCAGGGCAGCATCAACGGGGCTAAAGGCGTGGTGGATCGGATCATACGGCTCCTCTCACCGGGTGGACGGATCGGGCAGATCCAGCGAGGCGACCAGCAGCGTCTCCTGGTAGTCGGGGGTGGCGGCGAGGCACGCGCCGTCGGGGCCGAAGACGAAGGAGCCGCCGGGGAAGTCCTCATCGACCGTGCGGCCTGTCTGCGTGGCGACGACGATAGGCAGGCGATGGGCGCGGGCGGTGCCGGGCAAGCGCTCGGCCAGATAGCCCTTGTACCAGTTATAGCCGTCCTGCCAGGAGGCTGCGTCGGTGCGCCGGGTGTAGAGGCCTGGGGCGGAGGAGTGGAAGACCATCTGTGCCCCACCCGCCGCGAAAGCCGCGAAGAGGTCGGGCCGGTCGCTGTCGGCGCAGATAGCGAGGGCGCAGCGGATCGATCCGCCCGGCAGCGGCAAGGTGAACACCGGCATGGCCGTGGCCGGGGCATAGTAAGGAGCATCGTCGGCGGGGATCTCCACCTTGCGGTAGACGCCGATGATTTCCCCGTCCGCCGCCAGCACCTGGGTGACGAACGGCTTGCCCGCCGGGTTCGCTTCGAGGAACCCACCCGACGCCGCCACGGGATAGCGCGCCGTCAGGGCCACGAACCGGGCCACCAGGGGCGAGTCGAGCGGCTGGACACTATCAGGAAAGCGGGCCGGGTCGGCGTAGCCCGATAGCCCGGCTTCGGGGAAGACCGCGACCTCGCACCCCGCCGCCGCCGCCAGGGCCAGCAGTGCCTCCGTCCGCGCCAGGTTGCCGGGCCAATCCCCCTTTTCACAACGCATCTGGGCCAGCCCGACGGTCAACCGGGTCACGACGCTGGCTCGTCCGGCAGGGGGGGTTCTTCGTCGGCAGCGGGCGGGGCGGCGGGCGGGCGACGATGGCGGGCCTGGCGGGCGGCCACCTCCCCTTCATAACCCCGGTCGGTGGGGCGGTAGTAGACCCGGCCTCGCAGCGAATCGGGCAGGTGTTCCTGGTCCACCACCGCATCGGCAAAATCGTGGGCATACTGGTAGCCCTTGCCGTAGCCCAGGCCGCCCATCAGCCGGGTAGCAGCGTTGCGCAGGTGGATCGGGACCGGGTCGGCGCGGGTGCGGGCCACATCCTGCTGCACCTGGCTGTAGGCGACGTAGACGGCGTTGCTTTTGGGCGCGGTGGCGAGGTAGACCGCGCACTCGGCCAGGGCCAGCGCCCCCTCCGGCAGCCCCAGGAAGTGGATCGCCTGCTGCGCGGCCATCGCCAGCGGCAGGGCGTGCGGGTCGGCCAGGCCGATGTCCTCGGTCGCCATCCGCACCAGCCGCCGGGCCAGGAACAGCGGGTCTTCGCCCCCCTCCAGCATCCGCCCCAACCAGTAGAGCGACCCGTCGGGATCAGAGTCGCGCACCGACTTGTGCAAGGCGCTGATCAGGTCGTAGTGCTGTTCGCCGCTTTTGTCGTACTGGAGGGCGCGGCGCTGCACGGCATCTTCCAGCGCGGCCAGATCGATCACCCGCACGCCGCGCTCGTCGGGGACGCTCGTGGCGGCGGCCAGCTCCATGATGTTGTAGAGGATGCGGGCATCGCCGCTGGTCAGGGCGATCAGGTGGGCGCGGGCATCGGCGCGCAGTTCCAGCGGGGTATCGCCCAGGCCCGCCTGGGTGTCTTGCAGAGCGCGGTCGATGAGGATTTCCAGGTCAGCATCGCTGAGGGGATAAAGCTGCACCACGCGGGAGCGTGAGAGGAGTGCGCTGTTGACCTCGAACGACGGGTTTTCGGTCGTCGCGCCGATCAATGTGATCGTGCCGTCTTCAACGTAGGGGAGGATCGCGTCCTGCTGGCCCTTGTTGAAGCGGTGGATCTCGTCAATGAACAGGATGGTGCGCTTTTGATAGAGCTTGCGCCGCTCCTGCGCCTCTTTCACCACCTTCCGCAGGTCGGCCACCCCCGCCGCGACGGCGCTGACGGCGACAAAGTGGGCATGGGTCGCCCCGGCGATGATCCGGGCCAGGGTGGTCTTGCCGCTGCCCGGCGGCCCCCAGAGGATGAGTGAGCCGATCTTGTCGGCCTCGATGGCCCGGCGCAGGCTGCGCCCTGGCGCGAGCAAATGCTGCTGCCCGACATACTCATCCAGGGTTTGTGGGCGCATCCGCGCCGCCAGCGGGGCATCGCGCTTAGTCTGTTCGGCGGCGGCGTAATCGAAGAGGTCCATACGCTATTATATCACAGGCACGCCCGGCACAACATTCCGGCGAGCGCTTGCGCACTCTCTACAGGCAGCTCGGTAGTCGTCGGGACTTCAGCGGAGCAGCTAACGGTAGAATACGAGGGATATTTGCTAATACTATTTACAAATGGTGGATTACCTTTTATACTGTTTGGGTGAAGAACTATCGATTGTAAAGGCGTGGATATTGCAAGGCGCATACTTTATGAAATCTCTGTTGGGGATGGGCATAATTCTAGTGGCACTGTGTGGCTGGGTTTATGATTTAAATGTCGAGCAGGCCGATTTTCGCGCGCAAGCTGCCGCCAGCAATGTGACCTTTAGTGCCAACTACTCGGATCTCTATCCTCGCTGGCGCGGGGCGTATGAACTGCTCTGGCATGGCCGTGATCCCTATAGTGCGGAAGTAACGGCTGCTATTCATGAAGGGCTAACGGGTCAGCCCCCTCCGCCTGGGGATCCGCTAGTGCTGGCGGACGCGTTTGCCTATCCCCTGTATTTTGTTGTGGTGCTAGCCCCGCTAACGCTGTTCTCCTACAGCGTGCTGATGCCGTGGCTCTATCTAGGCGCGCTGATCCTGGTTGCCTTGGGCATCTGGGGATGGGTGCGGGCGCTGGGTGGGATCGCCGGGCTACCGGCAGCCCTGGTTGTGGTGCTGGGATGCAGCAGCCTGCCCGCCATCGGGGCCATCGTGCAACAGCAGCCGGTGGTGTTCAGCGTAGCGTGCCTGGCCGGAGCCGCCGCCGCATTAAGCCAGGGGGCGAAAGCTGCCCACTATGAGCGGTGGTATTTACTGGCCGGGGGGGGTTTAGCCCTGGCGACGATCAAACCCCAATGCTGTCTGTTGCTCCTTCCTGCGATCGTTATCTGGGTGCTGGGGGGCGTCCAACAGCGGAGGGGAGTCATGCTGGGCTTTGTAGGGGTGCTGGGTGGATTGGTACTTGCGGCAGAGGCACTGCTGCCGGGATGGATCCCTGAATGGTTAGCGGCCTTGCGCGATTACCAGCAGGCCGTATCCCTCACCCCGTTGCTCCTGGCGGTGTTGCCCAGCATGATCGCGCCCGTGGTTTTGGCCGTGGGAGGGCTGGTGCTGGTCCTGATCATCTGGCGCTTGCGGCAGGCGGCGGCGGATCAGTTGGGATTTCAGCTCATGCTCGCGCTGCCGCTGGTGATCAGCTACCTGGTGTTTCCTAGCTGGAGTTACCAGCAATTGCTCTTATACCCGGCGGTGCTCCTGGTCCTGAGTCAACAAGCCCTATTCAGGAGTTACGGAGCCAGAGGCCGCAGCCTGTACGCCACGATGGTGGGGCTAATCGTCTGGCCGTTTCTGGTCACGGTGGTGGGTGCGGGAATCTGGGGTAGTGCCATGCTTCAGCAACAGGCCGCCCCCTACCTACCAGCCGAGGTCGTAAAACCCGCTATCTGGCTCCCGCTGATTGTGCTGCCGTTTGCCTTGCTGCTGGTGCTGGGTTGGATGGCCTGGCAGATCGCCCGCGCGCCGACGCGCCGCGCAGTGGATATCCCCCGCCTTAATCCGCAGCACAATCTGTAGCGCTGATCTATGGCGGCGCTTATCTTTCGACAGGAACCGCAGCGTAGCCCCACACCGCCGCCAGCGCCGCAGTCAGCCGCTCGGCCAGGTCGGGCGGGTTGGACTGGCGGATGACGACCTGCGGGGTCTGGTGCCAGGTGGCGCAAGCCTGGAGCGTCGCGGTGAGGTCGGTCACCAGCGTGTCGGTGACGGCGACGCCGGGTTCCAGGTGGATGGCGCGGATCTCGAACAGACCGTCGGCGCGGTGGGCCTTCGGGTCGAGCCGCCCGACCAGCGCGCCCCGGTGCAAGATCGGTAGGGTATAGTAGCCGTATTGCCGCTTGGGGGCCGGGGTGTAGACCTCGATCCGGTAGTAGAAGTTGAAGAGCGCCTCGGTACGGACACGGTCCCGCACCAGCGGGTCGAACGGCGAGAGGAGCGTGGTCACGGTCGGTTCTAAGGCCCCGGCGGCAGCCTGCTCGGCCAGCGCCAGGTGGTCGGGATGGAGATAGGCCGGGGTGGCCCAATCCGCCACGGTGACGCGGAGGAGCGCGCCTTCGTCCGCCAGACGGTTCAGCAGGGCAACCACCCCTTTTTTGGGTGTGGGGTTCACCCCCCACAGGCCATAAAAATAGTTGGGCACCCAGCGAGCCGTGGTCACCCCTAGCGCCCGCACCGCCTTGAGGGCCAGGGTGCGGCTAGCTTCGTCCCGCGAGAGGGTTTGCGCGTCGTCCCAATCGGGCAGCACCCGTTCGCGCAGGGCGTAGATGCGCTGGAAATTCTCGCGGCGGGCGATCATCAGATCGCCCACCCAGAGCAAGCGTTCCAGCACCTGCTTTTCCACCTTCCAATCCCACCAGGTGCCGCCCTTGCCCTCGGTGCGGGGGAAGTCGGCGGCGCGCACGGTCCCCTTCTCGCGGAGCCGGTCCAGCACCACCGCCACCTCGTCGGGGTGCGCTGCCAGCCAGGCCTTCTGGTCTTGCCACTCGTCTAGCATCTCGCGCCGGTAGAGGCCGTAGTCCGCGATGGGCAGGAAGCAGGCGGCGTGCGACCAGTACTCGAACAGCGCGCCCTCGGCCAGCAGTTCGTCTAGCCAGCGCGGATCGTACTGGCCCAGATGGCTCCACAGCACGAGGTAGGGGCTGCGCGCGACCACACTGATCGAGTCGATTTGCAGGCCTTCCATACGGCGGATGCTGGCGAGCACATCGGCTTGCGTGGCCGGGGTGGCGGAGGGGGTGAGCAGGCCCTGGGCCGCAAGGGCGAGGGCACGGGCCGCGGGCAACGAGAGATGCACAGAGGGGATCTCCTTTCGACCTGGGGATGTGGGGCGTCACGTCTGGCGCTCAGTATATAACATATGTTCTAATCGGCGCAAGGAATCGGGGCGGGCAGACGGTGGATCTCCCGTCATCCAAAAGGCTGAGACCACTGCGACCATCCGCAGCCGCCCCGCGATGATGCTAATCCGATCCGATCAGGTTTGACGGACCCCCCCTGCGCATGATACAATTGCTCCACGCGCCGTTGCCGAGTGCCCCGGCGCATTTGGCTGTTGATCGTTTATGGTACCGGGAGGATGTGCCTGTTGGTCCGCATGGATTCGACCGAAGTTTTGACCCCTGGTGGGGTCGCCGCTAATGGGCACCACCCCCCTGCCGCCCCTGTCCGCGCCTGTGCCCATCCCACCGACCGGCAGACGCCGCTGTTCCCGGCCCGCGACTACATCACCAACGACCTGTTCGAGGTGGCCCGCTGTGAGGTGTGCGGCCTGACGGTGACGGTGCCGCAACCCAGCGGGGAGGCGATGCACGCCTATTACCCGGCGGGCTACTACGGCAGCCGGGGTGGCAAACGCTTTCCCGCCGTGGTCGAACTACTGCAAAACACGCTCTACCAGCGCCGCGCCGCCCGGTTGGAACGGTTGAACCGGGGCAAGCCGGGCCGCGTGCTGGATGTGGGCTGCGGGCGGGGGCTGCTGCTGGAGCAGTTGCGCAGGCGCGGCTGGGAGGTACACGGCACCGAACTGAGCGAGCAGTCGGCGGCCTACCCCCGCGATGTGCTGGGCATCCCCGTCCAGGTGGGCGACCTGGCCGACCTCCACTTCCCGTCGGACCATTTCGATGCCGTGGTGCTGTGGCATGTGCTGGAGCATGTGCCCGACCCGGCGGTGGTGCTGGCCGAGGTGGG
>JBBSAN010000249.1:0-8704 GCA_038252265.1 Chloroflexia bacterium | reverse complement strand
CGGGGCAACACACCCGAATCGAGCGCCGCGAACGCCGGGGCCAGTTCGGGATTGCGGCCCACGATCATGTCTTCCAGGGTGCGATACTCGGCGGGACTGAGATAGAACAGGGTGCCGCTAGAGCGCAGGCGCACCGGCTCGGCGGCTTCCAGGTCCGGCCTCGCTAAAATATCGTGCCAGGTGAGCGGGTTGGGTATCTCGAAGGCGAACTGGACCTCGATATGGAGGTCGCGGGGCGGGGCCGTGCCTCCGTCCGACGGAGGCGGTGCGGCCTCGTCGGGCGGCGGTTCGGTGGCCGGAGGGCGGTTCCCGGCGGCATGGCTGATTACCCCCACGGCGCGGATCGCCTTGTCGGGCGTGGCGACGTAGAGCAGCACCGGATCGCCTGGCTGGGCCGACTCGAAGTTGGGCCGGGGGCGTCCGCTGAAGCTGGCGAGGCCCGCCGCCGACAGTTCTTGCCACTCGGCGCGGCGACGTTTGGTCGCCAGCCACCAGGCCTGGCGGACCCGTGGCGCGTTTTCCGGCGCGTCGTCCTGTTCGTCCTGGGGGGTTGTCGTCTGTGTCTCCACATTGACATAATAGCACAGATGATCGCCTGCGGCAAGGGGGCGGGACGAGGTATGAGGTATGAGGTATGAGGTATGAGGTACGAGGTACGAGGTACGAGGGACGAGGGACGAGGGACGAGGGACGAGGGACGAGGTATGAGGTACGAGGTATGAGGTACGAGGTACGAGGTACGCGGTACGAGGGATACTGTAATCAACGGAGCACTCAAGCGCCCGCGCCCGCAGGGAGAGGGCGGGGGGTGAGGGCGGATCTCGCCCGTCCGCCTGATTAGCGCCAACCCCCAACCCCCAACCCCTGATCCCTACGCCGATCGGGGGCGGTATGCTACAATAGAAGGGTCGGGAATAAAGGTCTGATGCGGTTGAGGAGTCACATAGATTGTGCGACAGGCGTTGAGGATGAATGAGGCAGGCGAGAGACGCGGGCAGGTAGGCGCGCGGTGGTTGGCGCTGGGCGGGCTGGTGGCCGGGCTGGTGCCGCTGGTGCTGCTGGGGCCGATGTTCGTTTACCAGATGGAGTTCATGCTCTATACCTGGGCCTGGCCGACCCTGGCGGGCGCGCTGGGGCTGGGATTGAGCGGGCTGGCCTGGTACCGGGCCGGAGCCGACCGGCGCGGGCGCTGGCTGGCGGTAGCCGGGCTGATCGTCAGCGGGTTAGGGATGGCTGTGGCATTGGCCGGGTGGGTGGGCATGATGGCGATGATGCAAACCCCCATGCCCGCGATGCCGCTGCAATGAGGAGGACACAGGATGCAGCAATCGGAGGAGGCCCCCGACGGATCGGGTGATCCGAATCAGGCTTTCGCGTTGCCGGACAAACTTCGAGGCCGCAAGGCCCACGATATGTTCGACCTGTTCCGGCCTCCGATCCCCACCGGGCCAGATGACGAGTTCTGGACCAGCCGCCCCTACCAGCCCAATGGCCGCGAGGCGAACCTACTAGCGTTCGGCCTCGGCGTGTTGGGGCTGCTGATCCTGGGAATCACCCGCTGGTTTCCGGTGTTCCTGGTCTGCACCAGCGCGCTCGGCGTGGCGGCGGTCCTGGCCGGAACGATCCTGAACCTCGCGCATTACGAAAATCCCTGGTGGCGCATTCCGGCCCTGCTGGCAATCGTCTGTGGGGTGGTGGAGCTGGCGAATGTCGCCGCCTGGTTCAACACCAGCGCGCCGTGACGTGGACTGCGTCCGGCGGATTGCGGTTTGCGGATTTCAATAGAATAAGAGAAGAAGGCGGACGGCATGGTTGATTATTATGCCGTCCGCCTTTATAATTTGATCAACCTCTACATATCCCAGGAGATACCCTATGAACCCACCTGCGCCGGCTGCCGCTCACCCGTTCACCATTGATGGTCATATTGACGCGATCTACTATGCGCTCGCACACGGCGGGCCGGATGCCTTCTTCACTGCCGATGCGACGGCGCAGGCGGGGTTGGTGGGCTTGCGGCAGGGCGGGGTGGACGCGGCGTTCTTCGCCATCTTCGGCCACGGCGAGATGCCGGAGGCGCACGACCCTGCCGCCTGTGCCACGGAAGCCGACGAGTTGATGGCGCATTATGCCGCCTGGGTGGCGGCGGGTGCCCCCCTGCGGGCGCTCCGGTCCGCCGCCGATCTGGCCGAGTTGGCCGTGCAAGCGCCGGACGAACGACCGTTTGGCGTGATCATCCACTGCGAGGGCACACGCGGCATCCGCGATCTGGACCACCTGCACCGACTCCACGCGCAGGGCTTGCGTTCGGTTGGGTTGACCTGGAACTATCGCAACGCCTATGCTGCCGGGGCGCTGGAAGATCCCGGCACGGGGTTGAGCACCGCAGGGCGCGATCTGGTGCGGGAACTGGAAGCGCTGCACATGGTCATTGATGCGTCGCACCTCAACCGCCAGGGTTTTACCGACCTGATGGCGACCGCGCAGGGGCCGGTGGTGGTGACCCACACCGCCTGCGCCGCCCTGTTCCCACACCCGCGCTGCATGACCGACGACCAGATCCGCGCCATTGCCGAGCGCGATGGGGTGATCGGTGTCTTCTACGCCAACAAATTCCTGGCCCCGGCGGGGGCGCTGGTGACGATTGATACCGTGATCGACCATTATGACCATCTGGTGGATGTCGCCGGGATCGCCCATGTCGCCCTCGGCACCGACTTCGGCGGGATCGACAGCGGCCTGCCCGAACACCTCACCATCCCGGCAGAATTGCCTAACCTCTATGTCCGGCTGGCCGAGCGGGGCTACTCGGCGGCAGATATCGCGGCGCTGCGTGGAGGCAATTATCAGCGCGTGTTGACACGTATTCTGGGCTAACGCTCGGTTCACAGGAGGAGATCATGGCTGATCAAAAAGACTACAACCGCCAGTTGATCGAGGAGTTCCGCGCCAGCCGGGGCGCGAGCGAGGACCCGTTCGCCGCTCGCCCGCTGCTGCTGCTCACCACCACCGGCAACAAGAGCGGGCAGCGTCGCACCGTGCCGATCATGTATGCGCGGGACGGCGAGCGCCTGGTGGTGATCGCCTCCAACGCGGGCGCGGCGACCGACCCGGATTGGTACCGCAATCTGGTGGCCGACCCGGCAGTGACCGTCGAGGTGGGGACCGAGAATTACCCGGCCATGGCGGTGGTGCTGGAGGGTGAGGAGCGGGCGCGGTTGTGGGACCAGATCGTGGCCCAATATCCCTTCTTCACCGAGCACCAGTCGAAAATCACGCGGGAAATTCCGCTGGTCGCGCTGGCGCGGCAGCCACGCTAACGCCCCGCCGGGCGGCTTACCCGCTGCCTACCCCGCGCAGCGGCAGGACCACGGTGAACGTGCTGCCCACTCCCGGCGCGCTCTGGATATATAGTTCGCCTTGCATTCCGGCGACCAGCTTCTTGACAATCGCCAGGCCGATCCCGGCCCCGCCGCGCGGTTGCTCCGGGTGCTCGATCTGGCGGAAGCGCTCGAATACCCACTGCTGGCGGTCGGGGGCGATGCCGATACCGGTGTCGGCCACCTCCAGCGTCCAGACCAGCCCGGCGGTGGGGCTGGGCCGGTCACCCATCTGCCGCGCCGGTACGACCACCGGCAGGCGGGGGGCGGCCCCGGTGGGCGGCAGTGGGGGCCGCCCTGGATAGAGCGCCACCCCGACTCTGCCGCCAGGGGTGAACTTGATCGCGTTGTTGAGCAGGTTGATCAACACCTGCCCCAGGCGAGGTTGATCCCCCAGCAAGACGCCGGGTAACGCCGGATGGAGCGACACCCGCAGATCCAGCCCCTTTTCCGCCGCCTGCAAGGCCACGCTGCTGATCACGTTGTCCACCAGATCGGCCAGCGCGAACTCGCCCTGCTGAAAGTCCACGATCCCCGCTTCCAGTTTGGACAGGTCCATGACCGTGTTGATCAGCGTCAGCAGGGTCTGGCTGTTGCGCAGCACGTGGCCCAGTTGCTCGTGCTGGGTCGGGGTCACGGGACCGCTTTCGCCCTCGTAGACCAGTTCGGTGAAGCCGATGATCGCGTTGAGCGGGGTGCAAAGCTCGTGGCTCATGTTGGCGATGAATTCGCTTTGCAGCCGGTTGGCATCGGCCAGTTGGGTGACTTGCTGAGCGAGTTGTCGGTAGAGGAGGGCGTTCGCCAGCACGGCCCCGGCCTGGCTGGCGATGGCCCGCATGAGCTCCACATGCCCCTCGCCGAAGAAGTGCCGCTGCGGGTGCAACAGGAGGAGGCAGCCGCGCACCTGCCCGGCGACCAACAGCGGCGCGCCGATGGCCGAACCGGAGGGACGGGGATCGTCGGCAAACTGGAGCCAGCGCGGATCGGTCCAGCAATCCTCCACCAGGGCAATGGTGCGCTCCCGCACAATCCAGCCCCACACGCCCCCGCGCATCGCCTCGTCGATCATCACACTTTGCCGGTCGCGCGACATCTCGCGGGTCAGCACCCAATCGCTGGGATGCCCATCCTCATCAAGCAGGAGGATGCTGCCGCGCGCCCCGCCCTCCGGCCCGGCCACCCCGGCCACTCCCAGCATGAGGATGTTATGGAGCGTTTGGGACAGTTCCCATTCGCCGGTGAGCTGGCAAGAGATATCATAGAGCAACTGAACCCGGCGGCGCTCGGCTTCGAGTTCCTGGATCACCTGGGCGAGAACCGGGATGAGCGGGGTGGGAGTGGGCATGGGATCCTTCATCGGTGCGGGGCGGGCCGGGTGGCGCAACGAAGCGTGAAGGAGAAGCGGCTGCCGATGCCCTCGTCGCCCGCCTCCACCCAGATCTCGCCCCCATGCGCCGCGATCGTCTGTTTGCAAAACGCCAGGCCCAGCCCGGTGCCGATGGGCCGGGGCCGAAGCTGGTCCTGCCCCGGCGGCACGCGGTAGAACTTCTCGAACACCTGATCGCGCGCATCAAGGGGCACGCCCGGCCCGGTGTCCGTGAGGTGGACGGTCAGATAGGGGTCGGCCATCGTGATCCCGGCAGGCAGGGGTGCGCCGACCGTCGCGCTCAGGGTGATCGTCCCCTGCTGCGTGTACTTGATCGCGTTGGTGATCAGGTTCAGCAGCACATGCTGGAGCCGGTTGCGGTCGGCCAGCACGGCGGGCAGCCCCTCGGGCACCGCGTTGATCAAGGCCAGGCCGCGCTCCAGCACCGCTCCTTCCATCTGCTGGCTCACTGGGCCCGCCACGACGGCCATATCCAGCGGCTCCAGGTCCAGTTCGATATGCCCGGCCTCCATACGGTAAATGTCCAGCAGGTCGCTGATCATGCGGCCCATGCTCTTGCTGTTCTGCAAGCCGAGGCGGATGAACTGTCGCTGCCGGTCGGTCAGCGGGCCGAGGGTGCCATCGTTCAGCAATTCCAGCGCCCCCAGCAAGGCGGTGAGCGGGCTGCGTAGATCGTGGGTGATCATCTGCAACAGTTCTTCGTGTTGCTGTTCCGAGGCTTGCAGCCGATCCGTCATGGCGCGCAATTCCTGGTGCTGGCGTTGCAGGTCGTCGTGGGCCTGCTTCAGCCGCAAGAGGGCCTGCACGCGGGCCAGCAGTTCGGCCCGGTGCACCGGCTTGCTCAAAAAGTCGTCGGCCCCCTGCTCCAGGCCGTAGACTTTGTCGCGCATGTCTTGTTTGGCGGTGATCAAGATGATCGGGATGAACGGCAGGGTGGGGTCGCTTTTGATCCGGCGGGCCACTTCGTAGCCATCGAGACCGGGCATCATCACATCCAGCAGCACCAGCGCGGGCGGGGCGGCGGCCACGCGGGCCAGGGCCTCGGCCCCACTGCCCGCCGCCGTCGTCGTATAGCCACGACTGCCGAGCATCGCCTCGAGCAGGCGCACATTATCCGGGTTGTCATCAACGATCAGTATCGGGGGCTGATCCATAAGCTGGTTTTCTCGATGGGCATCCATGTGCCGGATCTTCAATCGGCCTCAGAGGTGGGGCGCAGCCGGCTCCTGTGTATCAATCAGGCCCTATTATAGCACGCCCGGTGCTCTGCTGCACTGGCACGTCTCTTGCAGCCCTGGCCCTTATGGCGATCCCTGGCTTGATCATCCGCCCCTTTGCTCCCGCCGACCAGGCCGCGGCCCGCCGCTTGATCCTGGCCGGGCTGGGCGAGCATTTCGGCCATGTTGATGAGTTGCTGAATCCCGATCTGGCCGACATCCAGGCGACCTATATCGGGCCGGGGCATCTGTTCGTGGTCGCCTGGCTGGCCGGGGAGCGGGTCGGCACCGGAGCGCTGCGGATCGCGGTGCGAGAGGGCGAACTGGTGCGGATCTCGGTCAGCCCCGCCCAGCGGCGGCGCGGCATCGGCCAGGCCATCGTTGCCGACCTGATCGATCAGGCCCGGCAGCGCGGTTTACCTCGGCTGCTAGTCGAAACGAACTATGACTGGTATGATGCGATCAATCTGTACCAACGTTTTGGCTTTACGGAATATGGCAGAGATGCGACGAATGTCTATCTGTCTCTGGATTTAGCGTAGCGGCATCGCAATGCCACCGAATGAGAGGATCTTATGCCCAACCGTCTGATTCACGAGACCAGCCCCTACTTGCTGCAACACGCCCACAACCCGGTGGACTGGTATGCCTGGGGGCCGGAGGCGCTGGCCGCCGCCCAGGCCGCCGATAAGCCGATCCTGCTGAGCATTGGCTATTCGGCCTGCCACTGGTGTCATGTGATGGAGCACGAGTCGTTCGAGAACCCTGAAATCGCGCAGTTGATGAACGATCTCTTTGTCTCGATCAAGGTAGACCGCGAAGAACGACCCGACCTGGACAGCATCTATATGGCGGCGGTGCAAGCGTTGAGCGGACAGGTCGGCTGGCCGATGACCGTCTTCCTGACGCCGGAGGGGCTACCGTTCTTCGGCGGCACATACTATCAACCCGACGACCGGCCCGGCCTGCCCGGCTTCCGCCGCGTGCTGACCAGCGTCGAGACGGCCTACCGCGAACGACGCGCCGAGATCACCGAGAGTGCCACCGAGTTGCAGGAGTACTTGGCCCAGCGGATGGATCTGCCCGGCCACGCCGGGGCGTTGACCCCCACCGTGCTAGACCGCGCGTTCGAGTCGTTGAGCGGGGACTATGAATCGCAATACGGCGGCTTTGGCAACCAGCCCAAGTTCCCGCAGGCGATGACCTGGGAGTTTATCCTGCGCTACCAGTACCGCACGGGCAACAAGCGGGCGCTGCTGATGCTGGAGCACACGCTGTGGAACATGGCGCGGGGCGGCATCTATGACCACCTGGGCGGCGGCTTCGCCCGCTATTCCACCGACATCAAGTGGCTGGTGCCGCACTTCGAGAAGATGCTCTATGACAACGCGCTGCTCAGCCGTCTCTATCTCCACGCCTACCAGTTGACCGGCGAGCCGTTCTATCGCCGCATTGTCGAAGAAACGCTGGACTATGTGCGCCGTGAGATGGTCAGCCCGGAGGGCGGCTTCTACTCCACCCAGGACGCCGACAGCGAGGGCGAAGAAGGCAAGTTCTTCGTCTGGACGCCGGACGAGATCGCCGCTGTGCTGGGGGCGGAGGAGGCGCGGGTGGTCAACGCCTATTACGATGTGACCCCGCGCGGCAACTTCGAGCACAAGAACATCCTGAACATCCCCCGTCCGGTGGAAAAGGTGGCGCAGGACCTCCAGATGACCCCCGACGCGGTGCGGGCGGCGATCGAAGAGGCGCGGCCCAAACTGTTCGCGGCGCGGGAGGCGCGGGTCCATCCCGGCACCGATACCAAGATCCTGACCGGCTGGAACGGGATGATGCTGCGGAGCTTTGCCGAGGCGAGCCGCGTGCTAGATCGGGCTGACTACCGCGAGGTGGCGGTGGCGAACGCCCGCTTTGTGCTGGGGACGCTGGGACGCGACGGGCGGCTGCTGCGGACCTACAAGGACGGCCAGGCCAAGATCCCCGGCTTCCTCGAAGACTATGCCTTTTATGCCGATGGGCTGCTGGCGCTGTACGAGGCGACGTTCGACCCGCAGTGGTTCACAGCGGCGCGGGGGCTGGCCGACCAGATCCTGGCGCACTTCCCCGATACGGCGGGCGGTGGCTTCTTCGACACGCCCGACGACGGCGAGCCGCTGATCCACCGGCCCAAAGACCTTCAGGAAAGCGCGATCCCGTCGGGCAACTCGGTGGCGGCGGAGGTGTTGCAGCGGTTGGCCCTCTTCACCGCCGACGACCGTTACCGCGCGGCGGCGGAGGGAACTATCGTCGCCGCCGGGGCGTTGCTGGCGCAATACCCCGCTGCGGTGGGCGAGATGCTCGGTGCGCTCGACTTCTACCTGTCCACCCCGCAGGAGATCGCCATCATCGGTGCGCCCGATGCGCCCGACACCCGCGCCATGCTGGACACGATCGTTCGCCGCTACCGCCCCTATCAGGTCGTTGCCGCCGCTGCGCCCGACGACCCGGCAGCGATCGCCGCCGTCGAGATCCTGGCCGACCGCCCGCAGCGCCAGGGCCGGGCCACCGCCTACGTCTGCCGCAACTTCGCCTGCCAGAACCCGGTGACGACGCCGGAAGCTCTAGAGGAGCAGTTGGAAGCGGAGGTTAGCTGGACGGAGATCTAAAGAAAGTAAGAAGGATGAAGTAAGAATTAAGAACGTGGATTAGCTCTTTTAATTCTTACTTCATCCTTCTTACTT
>JBBSAN010000248.1:0-8712 GCA_038252265.1 Chloroflexia bacterium | reverse complement strand
CTACCATCATGGACGGCCACCCTGCCCTGAATGGAGCACAGGAATACACACCCGGAGAGTCCACGTGCTAGCAGCGTGGACGCCCATTCGGGAGCGTCTATCAGGGCACTCTTTACCCACGATCTATAATTATGTGCTACCAGCATGGACGCCGTTCCGCCCTGGCATCCCGCGACAGCAGTGATAGAAACTGTATAAGGAGAGCAGCATGTGTTACCAGCGTGGACGCACTATCAGACACACTCCTTGCACAAAGATGACACAGCGGCTATAAAGCACGAGATGTTATCTGTGCTACCAGCATGGACAGGCTACCAGCAAATAGGCTCAGGACACAGGAAAGGTGCGAGCAGCGTCCATTACGAACCGCAGTGCTACCAGCATGGACAGACCATTCGTCCTTTATCTACAAGGTTCTTTCATCCTTCACCTGGCCTATCTCGCCTGCTGTGCTACCAGCGTGGACTCGTATAAACGGCCTCTAGATCGTCGTGTCAGGAGTAAGTACAGGCGATCTGCCAAGCTTTCCACGCGGTGAACCGGATTAAAGACACGTCATCTCCCGGCTTCTGTGCTACCACCGTGGACAACGGAGCCGGGATGCTCTACAGGTTGCAGCGGCGCAGGCACCTGATGGCTTGTGGACGGTTTGTGCTACCATCCTGGACAATACGAGGCATCAAGTAGTGCTAGTACTGTGGACGCTTTGCGCTACCAGCATGGACACTTTGTGCGCGGAGGGTGGACGCGCGCCTGTCCATGCTCCACGCACAACATGAGCAGGAAGCCTGGATTAAAGAATCATTCGAACATTGATTCCATGCTGTATTGGGTCCGAATTTCATCAACTGGATTCCACGCTGGTAGCACAGGAGAGCAGATATCCACAGAAGAGCATACACAGCGATCAGCCCTATAAGTAGTATTAGAAGAAGTATTGTCTGGAATGGAGAGAGAGATAGGGAATCGGGCAGATCAGGTCCACAATGGGGAACAGAGTTGCCAGGCCATCTGTGGCCGTCACATCCCAGGAGGACTTGCTCATGTTTCCCGCCATTCTCGCCGCACCCGCCTTGCCCCCCAGCGCCCCCCATTCAGTGACCGTCCCGCCCCCGTCCACGCCCTGCCGCCGCGCCGATAGGGAAGGGGAGAACACCTCCCGCCGCGCCGCAAGAACGTCCGTCCCGTTCACCCAGGTGCCCACCGAGGTATTGCGGGCCGCCGGACTACCCCCCGGCACCCGGCTCCTCTACAGCCTCCTGTGCGCGTACCAGGGGCAGGCGGCCACCTGCTGGCCGCCACAGGCCCGGCTGGCCCAGCACCTCAGCCCTACCACCACTGTACGGACCGTGCAACGGCTCCTCCGCCCGTTGCGGGACAGCGGATGGATCACAGTGCAGCGGGTGGGCACGCGCCAGGTTTACGCCTGTGACGTGCCGCTTCACCCCGGCGGCTTCGTCCAGATCCCGACCTGTGTGCTCAAGGCCGCCTATCTCAGCAGCGGTGCGCGCCTGCTGTACGGGCTGCTGCTCAGCTATCGCGGGCGGGCGGGCACCTACCCGGGCCAGACCCGCCTGGCCGCCGATCTGGGGGTGACCAGCACGCGCACCGTCCGCCGCCTCCTGACCGAGCTAGCCACCACCGGCTATCTCACCTGGACGCGGGCGGGGCGCGGACAAGCCAACCGCTATCACCTCCACATTCCGCCCACTGCGCACAACCTGCCCCTTGAGCGGACAGCCCGGTCGCCTCTCACATCGCATCCTGCCCGGCTAACCCCCAGCGTACCGAACCCTGGCACGACCGCAGGATCCGCTACGGACGCGACCGCAGTGTCCACCAAACCAGACTCACAAAAACCAGAATCAAAAGAGACGGTTCTTTCGAAGAGGCCTACCGCTCATTCTTTTACTCAGCAATCCGTTCCGGTGCGGCAACAATTGCGCGCCTATGTAGCCGATCTGGCGCGGGAGCTGGGCGACGAAGCCTCGCTGGCCGCCAGCCTCAGCCGCACCTATAATCTGTTCGCCGGAAGCGGGTTGCCCCTGGACGCCTTTCTGGCCCGATTCCAGGAGGCCCGCCGGGTGACTCAGCAGCGCACAGCCCAGGTTCAGAAGCACCGCCAGGAGGCCGCCGTGAAGAACAAGATGCCCTACTTCTTCGCGGTGCTGGCCGAGCGCCTCAGCGGGGCCGCGCCCCAGGCCGATCCACCTGTGACCCCCCACGCGCCCACTATGCGTCCTGCGACACCGGTCCGCCGTGCCGTGTCGCCGCCCCCGCCCACCCCCAGAACAGACGCCGGGCACATTCCGGTGGTGGCCGCTCCCGCTCCACCCTATAGTCCGCTGATCGCCGGGGCGGTGCTGGATCTGGCGCAGGCACTTCAGGATGGGCTGGCTGGGCCGGGGGCCGTATCGCCCGCCCTGCACCTGTGGCAACAGAGCGGATGGAGCGAAGCGGTGTTCGTGGCGGCCCTTCAAGGGGCGGGAGTAGCGCGGCGGCGGCGGCTGGACGAGGTGCTGCACGCCCTGGCCCAGCGCATCGCGGCAACTGACTCGCCGGATCTACCTGTTTCTGCCGGGGCCGGCGTTGGGGGGGGGATCGGGCAGTGTTTACACGCCGGGGGCGAGGTTAGGCGGACGGGCCGTCTTCTAGCTCGCCATACCAACTGTGCAACCAGGCCAGCACGTCATCATAGCGGGCACGCGGCAGGTTCTTGTAGGAACTGATCCGGTAGCGGCGGTACAACTCCGAATAGACCCGGGCGTAACCGCTCTTCTCCCCCTGGGCGGCCAGGCGCTGTCCGACGTTCTTGACCGCCAGGGCGAGTTCTGCCGCCTGCTCCTCAGTGATCCCGGCTACGGGGTCCAGCCGCAGTTCCAGGGCTTGCAGGCGCTGTTCGTGGGTGGCGAGTTGGCCGCGGGTTTGCTGGATGAAGCCCCGCGTGTAGTCGGCCATCGTGGTGAAGCACCCCTCCAGGGCGAGTTGTTGGCGCGCCAGGGTGGTGATCGCTTCCCCGATCTCCAGGGCCAGCGCGGCCCCCGATAGCTCCATCAAGGGGGCGGGGGCCGTGGGCAGGATCTCGGCTTTGAAGGCGTTCCACAGCACTTCGTAGCAGTCCCGCTGGTAGCGCAGGATCTTCTCGCGCAGCTCCGGCTTGACCCGGCTGGCCTGGATGCCAAAGAGCCAACCGGGGAGCAGTTTGAGTGGCAAGGCTAGCATCCGCTGTTCTCCGCCGGGAGTCTTCATTACGAAGATACCTAGCGCCTCGGCCAGCAGCGGGTCACGTTGCAGCCGGTTGTACTGGCTGCCCCAGCCCAGGCCCAACGCATCGCAGATCGGGCGCACCGGCACCCAGATGGCTTCGTCGGCGGTCTGCGCGGCGGGCAGGGTGTCGCCATAGAAATCTACCGTCTGCGTGCGCACCAGCACCAGGGCTGTTGGCTCGGTTTCCTCCGCCATCCGCGGCTGCCTCCTCACCGGGGGATCGCCGCCGCCCGTGTGCCGGTTCGGTTGCCGGTCTCTGATCCCCAATATCCAAGCTGCATCGTCGCCTTATCTTATCCGACCCCGATCGGCCTGTCAAGATTTTCGCCCTGAGTTCCCATCCCTACGCCCCTGTGCCGTGCGTAGGATATGGCTCTGCCCATTGATGGTCGGGTTGCCCCAAGCGCCGGGGTCTCCCCACCATCAATGGGCAGAGCCATATCCTACACGGAGAGCCATCGTTATGTTGGGATCTCAGTTTCGTTCGGCGTGAGGGCTACGTTCCGTGGAGATAGTGGGGACAACGGCTACGCGGCGGTTAGCGGCAGTGTGACGGTGAAGGTGGCCCCCTGGCCGGGCGCGCTGATCACGTGTATCGTCCCGCCGTGGGCTTCGACAATCTGGCGGGTGATGTAGAGGCCCAGGCCCATGCCGCCGTATTTGCCGGGGGCCACGGCGCGCTCGAACCGGCCAAAGATGCGTTCCAGATAATCGGTCGCAATACCGATCCCTTCGTCGCGCACCTGGAGCCGTGCCTGCGATTCGGTGCTCGTCACCGTGATGACAATGGGGTGGCCCTGGCCGTATTTCATGGCGTTAGTGAGCAGATTGGTGATCACTTGCTCCAGCCGTCCGGGATCCCAGGTGCCCTGGACCGGGGCCGCCGCCTCCAGGGTCGTCGAGCACCCGGCCTGGATCAGCTCTTCCTCGAATTGGCCCAGCACCTGCCGGACCAGGGCGGGTAGGTCCACCGCTTGCGGTTCCAACTGCAAGCGCCCCGCCGCGATCCGCGAGATATCCAGCAGATCATCCATCAGCCGGGCCAGCCGCTTGCTCTGCGCTTCCACCGTGGTCAGCCGCCGGGTCAGGTAGTCGGGGGCGGGCAGGGTATCCTGGCGGGTGATCCGCAGCAGCGAATGGACCGCCAGCAGGAGTGAGGTGAGCGGGGTTTTCATCTCGTGCGACGCAACCGAGAGGAACTCATCCCGGATCTGGACCGCCTGCCGGGCCGCCCGGTACAACTGGGTGTTGTCGAGGGTCAGCGCGATCCGCTGGGCGAGATCCTGCGCCAGGACCAGGGTGGCGGGCGTGTAGTTAGGGCTGGGCGCGCGCCGCACCAGAGTGATCGTGCCCAGGGTCCGTTCCCGCCCCATCAGCGGTAAGCACATGTACGAGTGGATCTCCAGCGCGCGCAGCAGGGCCAGGTGCTCGGGGGATTGGGCCAGTTCGACCAGACTGGCATCGACGACCTGCGGATAAAACGCCACTTCTCGGCTCCGCGCAACATAGGGATACCCATAGCGTGACTGGGGCGGGGGGGGATAGTGCTGTTCGAGGTCGGCAATCAGCACGTCTTTACCGGGATCCACATGCCGGGTGGCGCGGCGCTGGAACCGGCCTGCCTCATCCACCACATCGATCACGCAGCCATCGGCCAGGTAGGGGACGATATGTTGCGTGACCGCCGCCAGCGTCATCGCCTCGTCGAGGGAGCCGACAAGGATGCGGCTGGCCTCGGCCAGGAAGGCGAGATCCTGCCGAGCGGCTTCGGCCTCCCTGTGTGCGGTTTCAGCCTCGGTGCGGGCCGCATGTTCGCGGCGCAGCGTCGCGTCTTTTGCCTCGTTTGCGGCAGCTAGCTCGGCGGTGCGGGCTACCACCCGCGCTTCCAGCCCCGCGTTGAGCACCTGGATCTCTTCCTGCGCGCGCTTGCGCTCGGTGATGTCATGGAGCGTGATCAGGCGGCCCAACCCCTGGCCGGTTTCATCGTGGAGGGGGGCCACCTGCAATTCATAGTAGCGCGCCTCCGCGCCGCTGCCCCGGACGATCTCGCCCGTTCCGTCGCTGCCCTCACCGAGGCGCTCGCTCAGGTCGGGTTGATTAGGGAAAATATGCCCCGCCTGGTGCCCCATCGCCTTATAGGGCAGAACCCCGATCAGGCTGGCGGCGGCCTGGTTGAGATCCACGATCCGGTTCTGCGTATCGAGGGCGATCACCGCGTCGTGCATACTGTCCAGCATCGCCCGGCGGGCCATCGGGGCCAGATCGAGCAGCCGGAAGGTGAACACCGCCCGCGCCACCGCCGCCACCCCCAGCGTGGCGGCAAATGGCGTCAGATCGAGGCCGGGGATCGGGCTGATTTTGGCGACGTAGAGAATGTTGCCGATCCAGGGCATGATGATGCCCACGATCAGCGCCACCCGCTGTTGCAGGTAGAACTGCCGCGCTTCGGTCAGCCCGTTGACCAGCAGCAGGCTCCCGATCAGCACCCAGAGATAGGAGGTCGCGGTATGCACCCAGAACCAGGGGCCGTATTCAAAGCGCAGGATGAGGGAATCGCCCGTCCCCTCTGGGATAATCGCCCGCCAGATTAGCCCATGGAACTCGTTGGTGAACACCAGCAGCAGCGTGATCAGGGGGACGATGCTGAGCATGGTCCAGATCCGCCGGGTGAGCAGGTGGTCGCGCCGGGTGTAATGGAGGGCGAAGGACAGCCAGAAGAGGGGACCGGAGACGATGCCGATGTACTCGATCTTGGACCAGATGATCTTCAGCCCTGGGTCGGCAGTGCCGACATAGAGGGCGTTGGCGAACGCCCACTCGGCCCCGGCCAGGCAGAACCAGGTGAAGGCCCAGGCCCCCGGCAACTGCCGGCGGCGGGCCGCATAGATGCCAAACGCCAGCGCAATCGCTCCGGACACGATCAGCGCGAGGGTATAAGGCAGATTCACCCAGTTAAGCATGGCAATGGGCCGTTCGCTGCGTAGGAGACCCATCTGCGGAGCACCCGGCCAGGAGCGCGTTCCACAGGAATATGAGTGCAGGTGGGATCATCTGTCCCGCATCAACGGCTTCATCATACTATAGGCCGATGGGAATATCAAGCAAGCAGGAAGCGCAGAGGAATGGAGATCAAGTTGGCGCTGCGATCAGGCATGTTCTTCTCTCTTAGCTACATATCCCTCAAGCACGCCCGCTACCTCGCCACCCAATGCCGCTGCGGTATGCTTTTTGCTATTACAGCAATGAGTACGCCCTGGCGAACTGCACGCGGGTTCCCAGCGTCTGCCCCGTATTCCCCGACACGACAAGCGTTAGAACGCATTAACGCTATATACCGCCTGAGTACCTTCCTTTTGCTCTTGCTGCATACGGCGCACGGCCCTGTCGCTAGGTGGTGCAGTATCTCCCGCTGCGGCGACCCTGGACGGCGGTGTCAGGCGGAAGTGGCGCAGTAATCGACATTAACCAGACCCATCTTTGTATCCCACCTATCAGGAGACATCATGGACGATCATCCTAACATCGAAAAAACCAGCAAAGATCAGCAACTTGAGACGTTCAGCGAAGACCCCGATCAGCAATACCTGACCACCGATCACGGGGTGCGCCTCAGCGACACCGACAACTCGCTGCGGGCCGGGGCACGCGGCCCAACCCTGCTCGAAGATTTCCACCTGCGCGAAAAGCTGACCCGCTTTGACCACGAGCGCATCCCCGAACGGGTGGTCCACGCGCGCGGGGCGGGTGCCCACGGCTATTTCCAGGTCTACGAATCGCTGGCCGATCTGACCAGCGCCCGCTTCCTCCAGGACCCGGCGCGGCGGACCCCGGTCTTTGTGCGCTTCTCCACCGTCGCCGGATCGCGCGGGTCGGCAGACACGGCCCGCGATGTGCGCGGCTTTGCCACCAAGTTTTATACCGAAGAGGGCAACTTCGACCTTGTCGGCAACAACATGCCGGTCTTTTTCATTCAGGACGGGATCAAGTTCCCCGACTTCGTCCACGCGGTCAAGCCCGAACCGCACAACGAGATGCCCCAGGCAGCGTCGGCCCACGACAGCTTCTACGACTTTGTCTCGCTGGTACCCGAAACGATGCACATGCTCATGTGGGTCATGTCGGACCGGGCCATCCCGCGCAGCTTCCGCATGATGGAAGGCTTCGGGGTGCATACCTTCCGCCTGGTGAACGACGCGGGCAAGGCCCGCTTCATCAAGTGGCACTGGAAACCCCTGCTGGGAATGCACTCGCTGACCTGGGACGAAGCGCAGAAGCTGGCCGGGCAGGATTCCGACTGGCTGCGGCGCGACCTGTGGGAGGCCATCGAGCAGGGCGACTACCCCGAATATGAACTGGGCATCCAGGTCATCGAGGAAGAGAACGAGTTCGGCTTCGACTTCGACCTGCTGGACGCGACCAAACTGGTGCCGGAAGAACTGGTCCCGGTGCGGCGCATCGGCAAGATGACCCTGAACCGCAACCCCGACAACTTCTTTGCCGAAGTGGAGCAGGTGGCCTTCCTCCCCTCCAACGTGGTGCCGGGCATCGACTTCACCAACGACCCGCTGTTGCAGGCGCGGCTCTTCTCCTACATTGATACCCAGCTAACCCGCCTGGGCGGCCCGAACTTTGCCGAGATCCCGATCAACCGCCCGGTCGCCCCGGTGCATAACAACCAGCACGACGGCCACATGCGCCAGACGATCAACCGGGGCCAGGCGAATTACTTCCCGAACACCATCGGCGGGGGCTGCCCGATGGTCGCCGCGCCGCAGTCGGGCGGCTACGTGAATTACACCGAGAAGGTGGACGGGGCCACGATCCGCGCCCGCAGCGCCAGCTTCACCGACCATTTCAGCCAGGCGACCCTGTTCTGGAACAGCATGTCCGACGTGGAGAAAGCGCACATCGTCGGCGCGCTCCAGTTTGAATTATCCAAGCTGGAACGCAAAGAAATCCGGGAGCGGATGATCGGGCGGTTGGCCCAGGTGGCCCAGGAACTGGCCCAGCGGGTCGGCTCCGGCCTCGGCATCCCCGCTCCCGCTCCCGGGGCGGCTCCGCCCCCGTCAGGGTCGAACGACGGCACGGCCCAGGCGGCCTCGGCCACCAACGGCGGCGCCGCCCCGGCTCCCGCAGCGAAAGGCCATGCTTCGGCGGCCACAGCTAAGACCCGGCATGTGGATCGCTCCCCCGCGCTCAGCATGATGGGCACCGTTCACGATACGATCAAGAGTCGCCGCATCGCCATCCTGGTCGCCGACGGCGTGCTGAACGTCCAGGTCGGGCCGATCAAGCAAGCCCTGGAAGCGGCGGGGGCGCACGTCAAGATCGTCGCCCCCACGCTGAACCCGGTCCAGAGCGCGGAGGGCACGGCCCTGACCCCGGACATGACGATCCGCACGGCTCCCGCCGTTACGTTTGACGGCGTGCTGGTGCCGGGCGGCG
>JBBSAN010000247.1:0-8726 GCA_038252265.1 Chloroflexia bacterium | reverse complement strand
TGCGGACCCCCCCCTCCCCCTGGCCCGGCTTCGCGCCCGCGACCAATTGACCGAACTGCGTGTCACCCACTTGCGGTTTACCCCTGCCGAAGCCGCCGGCTTTCTCACCCAGGCGATGGGTCTCAACCTTTCGCCGGAAGACATCGCCGCCCTGGAAACCCGCACCGAAGGCTGGATTGCCGGCCTGCAATTAGCCGCGATTTCAATGCAGGGGCATAAAGATACCGCCAGCTTCGTCAAATCGTTCACCGGCAGCCACCATTTCGTGATGGACTATCTGGTGGAAGAAGTCCTGCAACAGCAGCCCGAAAGCGTCCAGACATTCTTGTTGCGTACCGCGATCCTCGACCGGCTGTGCGGCCCCCTATGTGCTGCCGTGCTGGGCGATGCGTCGGCTGCCGGGCAAGCCACCCTGGAATATCTCGAACACGCCAACCTCTTCATCGTCCCCCTGGACAGCGAGCGGCGCTGGTACCGCTATCATCATCTCTTCGCTGATTTACTGCGGCAGCGCCTGCTCCAGAGGACCGCCGGGTCTACCGGGGATGACAGGGAGGGCGTGGCCGAATTACACCGACGGGCCAGCCAATGGTATGAAGACCAGGGCCTGGTGATCGAAGCGTTTCACCATGCGGTGGCCGCCAATGATATTGAGCGCACCCTACGCCTGGTTGAAGGCAGGGGAATTCCCCTGCATTTTCGGGGCGTGGTGACGGCGATTCTGGACTGGCTGGCGGCGCTACCGGCGACCGTGCTGAATGCCCGGCCTTCGTTGTGGTGGCGCTATGCCTCGTTGCTGCTGGTGAATGGGCAAACGACCGGGGTGGAAGAGAAACTCCAGGCGGCAGAAGCCGCGCTGCCCGACACCGCAGCAGACGACCCGACCCGCCACCTGATCGGACGAATTGCCGCCGCCCGGGCGACATTGGCGCTCACGCGCTACCAGGCGGACACCATGCTGGCCCAATCGCGCCGCGCCCTGGAATATCTGCCCCTCACCAACCCGTCTCTCCGCGCTAACGCGAACTGGACGCTGGGGTATGCCTACCTCCTCCAAGGCGACCGGGCCGCCGCCCGCCAGGCCCTGACGGAAGCGATCTCGCTCAGCCAGGCCGCCGGGGATATCTTCACCACCATCTTGGCGACTATCGGCCTGGGCAACGTACAGGAAGCCGAAAACCAGCTCTATCTGGCAGCCGAGACCTACCGGCGCGTCCTGCAATTAGCGGGAGATCAGCCGCTACAGATTATCTACGAAGCGCATCTGGGCCTGGCCCGGGTCCTCTACGAATGGAACGACCTGGAGGCTGCGGAACAGCACGGGCACCAGAGCCTCCACCTGGCGCGGCAGTATGATCGCGTGATTGACCGATTCATTATCTGTGAGGTGTTTCTGGCCCGCCTGAAACTGGCCCAGGGTGATGTGGCCGGTGCGGCTGCTATTCTCGCGCAGGCCAGTCAATCTGCCCGCCAGCAAAACTTTGTCTATCGCATCCCTGAAGTTGCTGCCGCGCAAGTGCTGACGTTGCTGCGCCAGGGCCATCTGGTCGCCGCCGCGCACCTGACGCAGACGTACGAACTCCCCCTCAGCCAGGCCCGCCTACACCTGGCCCAGGGCGACCCGTCCACCGCCCTGGCTGTGCTGGAGCCATTGCGCCAGCAGGTGGAGGCCAAAGGGTGGGAGGATGAGCGGCTCAAAGTGCTGGTGCTCCAGGCGGTCGCGCTCCATGCACAACGCGAAAAGGACCAGGCGCTACAACTGCTGGGTGCCGCGCTGGTGCTGGCCGAGCCGGGCGGCTTCATCCGCAGCTTCGTTGACGAAGGTCGGCCAATGGCTCAATTATTGACCGAAGCAACGGCTCATGGGATTGTGCAGGATTATATCGGTAAGCTGCTGGCGGCATTTGACGCGGAGCACCAACGGAGCGCCGGCGAATCTTCGCTCCATCCTGTTCCCCCTGCGCCGCCCCTGATTGAGCCATTAAGTCAACGCGAATTAGAAGTCCTGCACCTCATTGCTCAGGGCCTCTCGAATCGGGAGATTAGCGAGCGACTCTTCCTCGTCCTGGACACAGTGAAAGGGCACAATCAGAAAATCTTTGGCAAACTCCAGGTCCAAAGGCGCACCGAAGCGGTCGCCCGTGCCCGCGAGTTGGGCCTGCTGTAACACCCCCCCCAACAACACCCCCAACAACACTTTAGTGTCTATACGTGAATACTGTGCTGTGGATATACTACTTGTAGATGGAACAAGTGGTAGAGACTGTTGTGAGCAGTCATAATAGGTACAGGCTCATGTCGAACAACCTCAACTCAAAAACTGATCCGGGTCTACCCACGGCCTATCAAATCAGGATCAAGGGCCATCTGGGGCGGCAATGGACCGACTGGTTTGAGGGGCTGACCATCACGCTGGAAGACAACGGCGATACGCTCATAACCGGCCCGGTAGTCGATCAGGCCGCGCTGCATGGCTTGCTAAAAAAGGTGCGCGATTTAGGAACGCCCTTGCTCTCGGTCATTCGCGTTGAACCCGACCAGACCGATGCATCCGCTGCTAAATAAGCCGCATTGACCGAATCAACGCAACCTGGAGAGGCCGCATGAAAGCAATTGTATGGACCCGCTTCGGACCACCGGGTGTTCTTCAGCTCCAAGAGCTAGCAAAACCTGCGCCCAGGGACCATGAAGTCCTGATCCGCATAGATGCGACGACCGTAACCGCAGCCGACTGTGCGCTGCGCGGTTTAAAAGTCCCTATCGCGGCCAGGCTTCCGCTACGCATCTATGTAGATCGCATAAGACCAAAACCCATTATCCTCGGACAGGAGCTAGCCGGAGAAATTGAAGCCGTCGGCAGCGCGGTCACACGCTTTAAGACGGGTGACCAGGTTGTGGGGTGGAGCGGTTTGCGTTTGGGTACATACGCTGAGTACATCTGTCTGCCTGAAAGCGGGGTGCTGGCTATAAAACCGCCCAATATAGCTTATACGGAAGTCGCCCCCCTTCCTATTGGTGGACTTGACGCGGTCTATTTTCTGAGAAAAGCCAATATCCAGCGCGGACAAAGGGTTTTGATTATTGGGGCAGGGGGCAGTATCGGTACGTTTGCTGTACAGGTTGCCAGGTATTTTGGGGCTGACGTGACCGGCGTGGACAGCACCGAGAAATTGGACATGCTGCGCTCAATTGGGGCCGACCAGGTCATTGATTACACGCGGGAAGATTACACCAAAAGCGGTGAGACCTATGACGTTATTTTTGACGTGATCGGCAAGAGTCCGTTTTCCCGTTGTGTACGATTGCTAACGCCCAATGGACGCTATCTGATCGGTAACACGCGGCTGTCACAAATAGTTCGAGGGCGCTGGCTTTCGCGGAGCAGCAGCAAGCAAGTCATCCTCTGGGCAGAACGGACAGCAAGCGACTACACTAAAGACTTCAATTTCCTCAAAGAGCTTATTGAGGCGGGAAAGATCAAATCAATCATAGACCGCTGCTATCCGCTAGAACAGATTGCCGAAGCCCACCGCTATGTTGACACTGGACACAAAAAGGGAAATGTCGTTATCACGGTGGCACATAACAGCTAACCCGCACCAGGCTGTACTGGCTTATGAGGAGACTCATGCAAGCAATTGTATACACAAGATATGGATCACCGGAGGTTCTCCAGCTTCAAGAGGTAGCAACACCTATCCCGACGGATGATGAAGTCTTGATCAAGCTTCAGGCGGTATCCCTCAATCGCTCGGACTGGGAGGGCTTGATCGGTAAACCGTTGTATGCCCGCATCGGGGGGCTGCTCAAACCACGTCGCCACATCCTCGGATCGGACATCGCCGGGCGCGTTGAAAGGGTTGGTCGAAACATCAGCCGCTTTCAACCGGGGGATGAAGTCTTCGGCGACATCCTGGGGCGAATGGGTGGATTTGCCGAGTATGTCTGTGCGCGTGAACGATCCCTGGCGCTGAAACCGGCCCGTATGACCTTCGAGGAAGTAGCGGCCATTCCGCAAGCGGCGGTGATCGCCTTGCAGGGGATTCGTGATAAAGGTCAGGTCCAGCCGGGGCAAACGGTTTTGATTAACGGTGCCGGGGGCGGCGGTGGCACATTTGCCGTGCAGCTTGCCAAATTATACGGGGCGGTGGTGACGGGGGTGGATAATACCGGCAAGCTGGACTTTATGCGCTCGCTGGGCGCAGACCATGTCATTGATTACACCCGGGAAGACTTCACCAAAACTGGCAAACAGTATGATCTGATCCTTGATCTGATCGCCTATCGCTCTGCGTTCGCCTACCAGCGGGCGCTACGGCCCAATGGGAGTTATTACGCCGTCGGCGGGTCGGTCGTTACCTTTTTCCAGATTTTGCTCCTGAGACCATTGATTAGAAGAACCACAGGCAAGAAAGTAAGCGTCCTGGTGGTTCAGCCAAACTTGAAAGATATGGTTTATATCACGGAGCTTTTTGAAGCGGGCAAAATCGTTCCGGTCATTGATCGGCGGTATCCGTTAAGGGCGGTTCCTGAAGCGCTCCGGTATCTTGGTGAAGGCCGCGCCCAAGGAAAGGTCATCATCACGATGGAACATCATGACTAACGACCACCTGGATCAGGTGCTTGAAATGGGAGAGACTACGTAACACAAGTTAGCAAGGAGAGACCCCATGGATATCTACGAAGCGTTGTACACGACCCGCGCGATGCGGCGATTGAAACCGGACCCGATCCCCTACGAAGTGCAGGCGCGCATCCTCGATGCAGCCATTCGTGCGCCTCACATCGGCGAAGGATGGCGCTTCATCCTGATTGATGACGCCGCGATCAAGGCGCAGCTCGCGCCGCTCTACCGGCAGGCCTTTGAGCGTCTGATTGGCGCGCCCATCGAAGTCCTGGCCGAGCAGATGAAGGCCGATACACAGATGGGGCGGATGATGCGCTCGGGCGTTCATTTGGTGGATCATTTTGCCGAAGTCCCGTTACTGCTGATCGGCTTCGGGCGGACCAAAGATGGTAGCGGGATCTACCCCGCGCTCCAGAGTGCGATGCTGGCCGCCCGCGCCGAAGGGGTCGGCACGACCTTGACCGGGGTGCTGCAAAGTTACTTTGCGGATGAAGTGTTTGAGATCCTCGGTGTGCCGAAGGACGCGGACTGGACCATGCACGGGGTGATTACGATGGGCTACCCCAGCGGTAAGTGGGGGGTCGGGGCGCGCAAACCGGTCCACGAGGTTGCGGCCCGCAATAGCTGGCAGGGGGACCTGGGGTTCACCGTGCCGGAGCCATTGTGGCCGAAATGATTCGGCGCAGGTGCCGAACAGATGGGAATGGCTAAAAGCAGGGCGAGTGGTTGTCTTTCGTGGGGTCTGGTCAACTGGACGGCAAGGGGGCGTCTAGCGCATCGGCGAGAATTTGCTCCAGCGGCAGCGTGGTCCCTTCGGCCCAGGCCGTAGCGAAGGCCGCCGGGGTGAGTTGGTCCCGCGCCGCCGCTATGGTGCGCTCGTTGAAGAGCTGGCTGGCGGGCGTCAGGGGGTAGCCGGTCGCGCCGCGCAGGGCCGCCTGCGCGGCCAGCAACACCACGGCCCGCGTGGCCTCGGCAGGGTCGGTCGCGCCCAACGCTATAGCGATCTCGGCCAGCGTCTGCAAGCAGTCGGCGATCCCGCTCTGATCCCCCAGGTCGCGGTACAGGGCCAGGCTTTGGCGCGACAGGGCACGGGCCTGGAGAGGGTCGGGGCGGCCCAGCGCGACACAGGCCAGGCTGCTCAGGGCGAGGGCGAGGCCGGGGCGGTTGCCGAGCGTGCGATATGGGCCAGGCTCTCTTCGATGAGCGGGGCGGCGCGCTCGGTGTCGTCTTGATAGAGATGGATCAGCCCCAGGTTGCCGAGGGCGCGGGCGATCCCTTGCTGGTCGCCTGCGGCGCGCCGCAAGGCCAGGCTTTCCTCGTAGAGGTGGGTCGCCTGGGCGTAATCGCCCTGAGTCAAGGCCACGTTCCCCAGGCTGTTCAGCGTGGTGGCGATCCCCGGCCCGTCCCCCAGGTCGCGGCGCAAGGCCAGGCTCTCCTGATAGAGCTGGATGGCCTGGGGACTATCGCCCAGGCTGAGGGCCACGTTCCCCAGATTGTTTAGCGTGGTGGCGATCCCCGGCCTGTCCCCCCGGTCGCGGCGCAAGGCCAGGCTCGCCTGGTAGCAGGTGCGGGCGCGTTCGTAGTCCCCCTGTCCGGCGGCCAGGCTCCCGGCTCCGTTGAGCGCCTGCGCTTGTAGCGTGCTGCGGGCGGCCCGCTCCGCCTGCCCGTCAGACGGATCAGCCGCCAGCGACGCGGCCAGCGCCAGCGCCTGGTCGAGCCGCTGGCGGCCTTCACTCAGGTGGCCGCGCATCCACCAGAAGAGCCACAATGCTCCCGCCAGGCGCAGCGCGGTCTCGGCGTCTCCGGCGTCCTGTGCCCAGTCCAGCGCGGCGCGCAAGTTGTCATGCTCCCCCGCCAGCCGGTCCAGCGCCGCCCCCTGCGCCGCGCCCCGTAGCTCCGGCTCGGCCTGCTCGGCCATCGCCACGAAATAGGCGGCGTGCCGGCGCTGCTGCTCGGCCAGTTCGCCGCTGGCGGCCAACTGCTCCAGGGCGTACACCCGGATCGTCTCCAACAGCCGGTAGCGCGCCGCCTCGGCCTGCATCTCCACGCCGACCAGCGATTTATGCACCAACCCGGCCAGCCCCTCCAGCACGGCGGGCGGGGGAATGAGAAAGGAGCGGTGCGGCAGCAGGCCAGACCCGGTGTCCTCCGCCCATAGCCCGCTGACCACTACCCACTCCCCGCTGACCACGGCCTCTGCCGCCTCCAGCGTCCAGCCCCCGGCGAAGACCGCCAGGCGGCGCAGCAAGACCTGCTCGGCCTCGTCCAGCAAGTGATAGCTCCAATCCACCAGGGCCCGCAGGCTCTGCTGGCGGGGGAGGGCCGTCCGGCTACCCCCACTGAGCAGCCCGAAGCGGTCGTCCAGGCGCGTGGCGATCTGTTCCACGGCCAGCACCGGCGCGAGCGCCGCCACCAGTTCAATTGCCAGCGGGAGGCCATCAAGCCGCTGGCAAATCTGCGCCACCGTTGGGGCGGTCTGGGGCGTGAGCACGAATCCGGCCCCGGCGGCGCGGGCGCGCTCGACGAACAGGCGCACGGCTTCGCTGCCCGCGATGATCTCCGCCGGCGTGGGGCGCGCGGTCGTGGGGAGCGCCAGGGGCGGCACGCGCCAGACCGCCTCGCCGGGGATGCGTAACGCTTCCCGGCTGGTGGTCAGGAGGGTCAGCAGCGGGCAGGTCTGGAGGAGTTGCGTGGCAAGCAGCGCACAAGCGGCAATGAGGTGTTCGCAGTTGTCCAGAATCAGCAGCAGGTGCCGGGGCTGAAGGGCGGCGACCAGGGCCGGAAGGAGCGGGGCAGTGGGGGGCGCGGGCCGCACGCCGAGGGCGGCAGCGACCGCCTGAAGCACCAGGTCCGGGTCGCGCAGCGCGGCCAGGTCCACCAGCCACACCCCGTGCGGATAGGCCGGGGTCAGTCTGGCCCCCACCTGTACGGCCAGGCGGGTCTTGCCGATGCCGCCCGCCCCGGTCAGCGTCACCAGGCGATGGACCGCCAGCAGATCGCGGAGGGCATCCTGGGCCTGTTCGCGGCCCACGAAGCTGGTCAGGGGCAGGGGCAGGTTGGTGCGGGTCGGGTCGGCAGCGGGTAGCACCGGCAGCGGCGCGGCCAGCACGACCCCCGACGGTTCGCTGCCGGGAGCCATGCGGGTGGGGGGGAGGGCGGGCGTCCAGGCTAACCCGGCGGCGGCGGCCAGGGTTTGCCCCAGGCCGGATTGGCCCTGTTCGCACAGGGCGCACAATTGCGCCAGGTTGCGCGGGCCGGGGATTTTGGCGTCGGCGTTGCGCGTCCACGAGTCCACCGTGTAGCGGGCCACGCCGAGGGCCTGGGCCAGGTCCTGGTGGGTCAGGCCCAGCGCATAGAGAGCAGCGGTGAGTTGGGCCGCGAAGCGGGCGGCGCGCGCCGCGCGGGCTTCATCCGCCATAAAGCGCTTGCGCCCGGCCATACGCGCTCCCTTCTACGCCCGACTCCACCGTCTATTTGCATTGTACCACAACCTATGACGGATGTTGTACCGCCTCGTATTGCGGTTTGTACCGCAGACACGCTATGAGATCCTGTAACGAGGTCATTATGCTGGGTTTTCTTTCAAGAAAGGAGCGCGATCATGAAGAGGTTTTTCCACCTGGGGCCGCCCGCCGGGCTGCTGGCCGGTCTCCTGCTACTGTGTGGGCTGGGAGTCGGGTTGTGGGGGTTCGCCATTGGCGCGGCCCAAACGATCCCCCATCCGCCCGCCCCACTCGCCCCCGCCATCCGCAATCCCGGCTACCCGGTGGGTGCCACGATGGACAACCCGCCGCCGCTCGACCTGTGCGGGCCAGGTAGCAATTACACCTATACGACCGGGGCCGGCACCCTGGTGGCCGGGACCACCGACACCGGCAACCATTGCAACGACTGCACGACCCCGATCCTCTTGCCCTTCCCGGTCGCTCTGTACGATGGCATCTTCAACCTGGCCGTCGCCAGCGCCAACGGGCGGCTCAGTTTCCAGGGCACCGATCCCAGCGGCACCAACACCTGCCTGCCCTTTGCCACCGCCAACACCCACGACATCTTCCTCTACCTGGACGACCTGCGTACCGACGGGGTGGGGGGGGGGATC
>JBBSAN010000246.1:0-8728 GCA_038252265.1 Chloroflexia bacterium | reverse complement strand
TCAACTATATCGGTGCGGGCGTGCTGGCGACGATGGGCGCGCTGCGTAGCGGCGTGGGCCTGGCGACCCTGGCGACGCCCGCCGAACTCATGCCGATCATGGCCGCCAAGCTGACCGAGGCGACGTTCGTGATGCTGCCCAGCGATATGGGCGTGCTGGTCGAACGGGCCGTCGAGTCGGTCTTCAAGGCGCTGGGCAAGCAAGAGTATAAGGCGTTGCTGGTGGGCTGCGGCCTGGGCCGCGAAAAAGAGACGAGCGCGTTTATCAGCGGCCTGCTCCTGTCGTCGGCAGACACCACAGCCGGGCGCGGGGTGGATCGCCCGATCGGCTTCGGCTTCCGCCGCTTGGCCGAGGCGGCCAAGCCTGAGGGTGAGAAGGACGACAAGGCCCCGCGCATCCTGCCCCCGCTGGTGATTGATGCCGACGCGCTCAACCTGCTCAGCGAGATCGAGGG
The DNA here is from genome assembly GCA_038252265.1 of Chloroflexia bacterium. Lineage (GTDB taxonomy): Bacteria > Chloroflexota > Chloroflexia > QHBQ01 > JAICKM01 > JBBSAN01. Next base: position 8,274 of record JBBSAN010000246.1, on the reverse strand, counting down.
CTGGGCGGATCGGCTGCCGCACACCAGCATCCTGACCCCGCACCCCGGCGAGATGGCCCGCCTGCGCGGCCTGGAGGTGGCTGCGGTGCAGGCCGACCGGGTGGGGATCGCCCGCCAGGCTGCCCAGGAGTGGAACCAGATCGTGGTGCTCAAAGGGGCGAAGACGGTCATCGCCGCGCCCGATGGGCGGGTGCAGATCAACCCGGCGGCCACCCCCGCGCTGGCGGGAGCGGGCACCGGCGATGTGCTGGCCGGGGTGATCGCCTCCTTGCTCGCCCAGGGCCTGGATCCTTTCGATGCCGCCGTGGCCGGGGTCTGGTTGCATGGTCGCGCCGGGGAGTTGTGCGAAACCCACATCGGCAAAGCTGGCGTCCTCGCCAGCGACGTCGCCGCGGCGTTGCCCCAGGTGCTGCGGGAGCTGTGAAACGTGAAACGTGAAACGTGATGCGTGACGGGTGGTTAGTGGTTAGTAGTTAGAACGAGGCATCGCACAATACGCAATACGCAATACGCTGTACTTCTCACGCAACTCGCATCAGGCATCAGGCATCACGCATCACGTTTCACGTTTCACGCAACTCGCAACTCGCAACTCGCAACTCGCAACTCGTCACACAGAAGTATGGATGGAAGATGGTAGACACCACGCGCAATCGCACAACGGCCCCGTTGACGGCGGGGGTGGACTGGACAGGGCGGCCTGTGTGGGCCGAGATCAACCTGGACGCCGTGAGCGAGAACGTGCGGCGGCTGAAACGCTGGGTGGGGCCGGGCTGTGCGGTGATGGCCGTGGTCAAGGCCGACGGCTACGGCCTGGGGGCCGTCCAGATCGCCGAGGCGGCGCGGGCCGGGGGCGCGACCTGGCTGGGCGTGGCCTGCGTGGATGAAGGCGTGGTGCTGCGCGCGGCAGGGGTCGCAGGGCCGATCCTCGTGATGGGGCCGATCGTCCCGGCAGAAGTGTCGAAGATCATCGCCGAGCGCCTGACCATCACCCTCAACAGCCGCGATGTGGCCCTGGCCCTGTCGGCGCTGGCCCTGCAATGCCGCGTGCAGGTGCCGGTGCATCTGAAGGTAGACAGCGGGCTGGGGCGTTATGGCCGCCGCCCCGATGACGTGCTCGCCCTGGCCGATCTGGTGGCTAGCCTGCCCAATCTGCGCATCGAGGGGTTGTATACCCATTTTGCCGATGTCGATGATCAGGACTACACCCAGCGGCAACTCTCGATCTTCCTGTCCACCCGCCGCCGCCTGGAGGAACACGGCCTGCGCCCGGCGGTGCTTCATGCGGCGTCCAGCGATGCCGCCCTCGCCCTGCCCGAAACCCACTTTGACCTGGTGCGGGTCGGGATCATGCTCAGCGGCCATTATCCCTCACCCGCCGGGCGGCACTCGGTGGTGCTGGAACCCGCCCTCACCGTGCGCGCTCGCATTGTCCGCCTGCACACCGTCGGCACAGGCGAGACGGTGGGCTACGGGCGCACCTATCACGCGCCGGGGCCGCGCACCATCGCCCTGGTGCCGTTGGGCTACGGCGACGGCTACCACCGCGTGCTGGGCGGGCGCGGCTGGGTGCTGATCGGGGGCCAGCGCTGCCCGGTGGTGGGCCGGATCAGCATGGACCAGTTGACCGTTGATGTGACCGGCGTGCCCGGCGCGCGCGAAGGCGACCCGGTGGTGCTGGTCGGACGGCAAGGCGCGGCCCAGATCACGCTGGACGACCTGGCCGCCGCCGCCGGTACCATCTCCTATGAACTGTTGACCCACCTGGCGCCCCGCCTGCCCCGTCTCTATCTCCGTGACGGCCAGGTCGTCCACATTCGCACCCTGCTCGGTGACGAAGAAGTCAGCACCCTCGGACGCGACTAAGCTTCGCCGCGCCGGGTCAGGACCCACTTATGGATACCCTCCCGCCTGAATCCTCCTATCGTCTGGCCCTCCTCTTGAGCCGCGAGCGTATGCAGATCGAAGACCGCATGGTCCAGGGGGCGCGCGATTTGTCGCCGATCTATGCGTTTATGCCCGCCTTTCTCTTGCGCCAGTGGGGCCATGCGGTGACCGGGGCCGTGATCACGGCCCTGGTCGAGGCGGATCTCCAGCCGGTGCGGAGCTATGCGGCGATGACGATCCAGTTGGCCCAGCGGGTGGGCCGCCCTGCCGCCTTGCTCCGGGGGCTGATGAGCACCTGGGGCGGCGTGGTGGGTGATCTGATCGTCGCCGAATTTGCCACCGAGCCGGTGGTTTGTAGCGAGAGCATGGCAATCCTGGGCACCATGCTGGCCCTGGCCGAGCAAGCGATCACGCTGGCCTATGCTTCTGACGACGTGGCGCAGGAGTTGCTGCCAACCGAATAGTGAGGGGCGGATGGATGCATTACCTCCCCTGTGCGCCCACCGGCTGGGCCGGGCCATGGCGCGCCAGCGACGACAGGTGGATGAGCGTCTGATCCAAGTCGTCTATGAGGCCGGGCCGTTTAACCGCCTGGTCCCGCTGTTTATCGTGCGCCAGCGCGTGCATGACTTTAGCGCGGTCTTGCTGGCGATGTTGCAAGAGGCCGATTACGGCATTCTGCGTGATTTTGTGACGCGGATGGTGCGCTATTCGTATGACCAGGGCCGCCCGGTCGTCCTCTCGCACGCGCTGGCTGATGGGTGGGACGCGGCCTTACGCGAACTGGCCGCGGTCGAATTCGCCGCCGACCCGGCCCTCCTGGCCGACACCCTGGCGATGATCGAGATGATGGTGGCGGCGACGCACGCCCTGATTGATGCGATCTACAGCGGCGCGGACCTGCCGCCCGCTTAAGTTTGGGAGAGGATAGCTATGCGTCCCGTTGACCTGATTATCGCCAAGCGTGAAGGCCATGAACATAGCCAGGCCGAGTTGGAGAGCCTGATCGGCGGCTTCGTGCGCGGCGATGTGGCCGACTACCAGATGGCGGCCTGGCTGATGGCCGTATGCTGGCGGGGCATGACCAGCCGCGAGACGGCCTGGCTGACCGGCGTGATGGCCGGGTCGGGGCAGCGGCTCGATCTGTCGGCGGCGGCCCCGTTCGTGGTGGATAAGCACAGCAGCGGCGGCGTGGGCGACAAGACGACGCTGGTGGTAGCCCCGCTGGTGGCTGCCGCCGGGGTGCCGGTGGGCAAGATGTCGGGCCGGGGGCTGGGCTTCTCCGGCGGCACCATCGACAAGCTGGAATCGATCCCCGGCTGGCGGGCAAGCCTGTCTACCGCCGAGTTCTTCGCCGCGATCCGCGATGTGGGGCTGGTGGTGGCGGCGCAAGGGCCGGACCTGGCTCCCGCCGATGGGCGGATGTACGCCCTGCGCGATGTGACCGGCACGGTCGAATCGCTGCCCCTGATCGCCGGGAGCATCATGAGCAAGAAGCTGGCGGCGGGGGCCAATGCCATCGTACTGGATGTGAAAGTCGGCTCCGGCGCGTTCATGAAAACGCTGGATGACGCCCAGGCGCTGGCGCGGGCGATGGTGGCGATCGGCCACGAGGCGGGCCTTCAGGTGCGGGCGGTGATTTCGGACATGGCCCAGCCACTGGGGTTCGCCATCGGCAACGCGCTGGAGGTGCGCGAGGCGATCGCCACTCTGCGGGGGCGCGGCCCGGCGGACCTGCTGGAATTGTCGCTGGTGCTGGGCAACGAACTGCTGGCAATGGCCGGGCAGGGGGCCTCTGACGACGAGCGCCGCACACGCCTGCTGGCCGGGCTGCACGAGGGGACCGCCCTCGCCAAACTGCGCGCCTTTGTCGTCAACCAGGGCGGCGACGGGGCCACTATTGACGACCCGGATCGCCTGCCGACCGCTCCGGTGCAAACCCCGCTCCTCGCGCTCCAGGGCGGCACCATCGCCGCGATAGACGCCGAAGCGTTGGGTCATGCCACCGTGACCCTCGGCGCAGGCCGCTTCACCAAAGGCGAATCGATCGATCACGCAGTCGGTATCGTGCTGGCCCGCAAAGTGGGCGACACCGTGGAGGCCGGTGAACCGTTATTAACCGTACATGCGCAGGATGACGCGCAAGTGGCGACTGTTACCCCCGGTCTCCTGGCGGCCTATCGTTGGTCCGCCGGGCCGGTCGCCCGTCCGCCGTTGGTCAAGGACATCATCCGCTAAAGGGCGGGCCGCTGCCTGCCGAGAGATCTATCCTAGAAAGAAAGGTCACGCACCCCGCCCGTGGGCCGCCGGGGTGCGCGGGCCATGCCCATGAAACTTCCGGTTGAGATTTTCACCCCCAGCCAGCGCCTGGTGGGCGTGGTCGAAACCCGCCACCATCGCCTGGTCGATCTGCTGAACGACCCCGCCGACAGTTCCATCCTGCTCGAAGATGTCGAGATGTTGCAACTGACCGGCTCGCTGCAAGACCCCCAGGCGTTGCCGCTGGTCAAGTTGCAAAAGCGCGCGATCAGCTTTGCCCTGCCCCAGGAAGGGGAGGGCGACGACGCGGCCCGACGACAGCACCGCTTCTACGCCTACACCCCCAAAGATGCCGTTCCGGTGCTGGTCTGCCTGGAGGCGTTCGAGGTGCGCGGCAACGTCCATATTCCCCGCCAGGGCACCACCCCTATCCAACCGCGTGATGTGCTCGACCTCGCCAAATCCGAGTTTGTGCCGCTGACCACGGCCACCCTGATCTTCCTCCCCAAACCGTCGATCACCTTCGAGGCCGACGTGGCGGTCGTCAACCGTGCCCAGGTAATCCTGGTCGGGATGTTGCCGCCCCTCGCCCCTGCCGGGTAGTCGGGTGGTCTGGGTTTTCCGACCAGGCGGCAGAATCGCGCCTGGTCGGGTCCGCCTGGAATCGGGCGAATCTGCTTCCCCTAGAGAATTGACATAACGACCGAATCCTGCTAGAATACTGGTATACATAAGAGAGGAGCCGGAGGGTGGGGACACTCTACGTGGTCAGCACGCCCATCGGCAACCTGGAGGATATCTCGTTGCGGGCGCTGCGTGTGCTGCGCGAGGCGTCGTTGATCGCTGCCGAAGATACCCGCGAAGCGCGCAAGCTGCTGACTCACTACGACATTCATGCGCGCCTGATCAGCGTTCACGCCCACAATGAGCGGGAACGGGTGGACCCGATCCTGGCTGCCCTGGCGGCGGGGGATGTGGCCCTGGTGAGCGACGCGGGCACCCCGACCCTGTCGGACCCCGGACGCGAACTGGTGGCGGCGACCATCGCGGCGGGCTATCCGGTGACGGCAGTGCCGGGGCCGGTGGCCGCGATCACCGCCTTGACCCTGAGCGGTTTTGATACCTCGTGCTTCCTCTATGTAGGCTTTTTGCCGCGCACGGGGAAAGATCGGCGGCGGTTGCTGGAACGCGTGGCCGGGCAGCCCTGGCCGCTGGTCTTGTTTGAAGCGCCGCACCGGGTGCTGGTGACGTTGGCCGACCTTCAGGCGGTGCTGGGCGACCGGCCCTGCGTGGTGGCCCGCGAGTTGACCAAGTTGCACGAAGAGGTGCGCCGCGAACCCATCAGCGCGGCGCTCGCCCATTTCACTGGCACAGCTCCCCGTGGCGAGTTTACCATTGTCGTTGCGGGGGCCGCGCCGCCGACTGCCGCTGTGGTGGCGGCGACTCAGGCCGATCAGGAGGAGAGAGCACGCGCCCGGCTGGACGAACTCGCCGCCGCCGGGCTGCGCTCCCGCGAGGCGGTGCTCCAGGTCACAACCGAGTTGGGGTTACCCCGCCGTCGCGTCTATGAACTGTGGTTAAAAAAGGCAGATCAGGCATAGTGTGCCCCACGCCTGGCCTCCTGTTCTTCATTGGGGGCACTCACCTCCACCGGGTGGCTCCGTCAAGCCTCCTGGCGGTTTTTTGACGACGCCCCCAGTGCGGGCGCGGGACATGTTGCTGTCCCCTCAGGTGATGGTAGCCCGCCGGGCTGCCCCGCCTGTGGTGCAACCGTCCGCCTGATTATCGGGTCTGGAGTCACGTTGCTGTCTGGCAGGCGGCGGGTCTGACTCCTCCTTCCTTATTTCCCCAGGCGCTGGGGAGAGAGGGTCAGCAATGCCGGAAAATGGACGAGTCGCCGAGTTCCTGTCGCATCTCACCCGTGAGAAAGGCTTTTCCGGGAACACTCTGGCGGCCTACAACAACGATCTTACCCAATTTATCGAATTCTTGCGTAGCGACGAAAGCACCTCCGCTTTTACGCCTTCTATGGATTCCCCACTGGTCGAAGACTGGCCGACGGTAGACAAGGCGACCATCATCGACTTCTTGCTCTTCCTCAAAGAGCGCAACTATGCCACCTCGACCGTGGCGCGCAAGATCGCGGCGGTCAAGAGCTTCTTCCACTGGATGGCCGCGCAGGGCTTTGTCGCCCATGACCCCACCATCGACCTGGAGTCCCCCCGCGTCAGCAAGTATCTGCCCCGCGCCATCTCGGTGAGCGATGTGGACGCCCTGCTGATCCAGCCCACGCTGGTTGACAGCCCCGAAGCCTTGCGCGACCGGGCGATGCTCGAAGTGCTCTATGCCAGCGGGATGCGGGTCAGCGAACTGGTCGCGCTGAACATGGAGGATGTGGTCGGGGACCTGATGACTACCGGGCAGGCAGCGGTGCGGGCGCGGGGCAAGGGCAACAAGGACCGGCTGATCCCGCTCGATGGCGGCACCGCCCGCGACGCGCTCCGCGCCTATTTGCAGGGCGGTCGCCCGCGCCTGACCAGCGACCGCGACGAGCTGGCCCTGTTCCTCAACCATCGCGGCCAACGGCTCACCCGCCAGGGTTTCTGGCTGATCCTCAAAGCCTATGCGCGGGGCGCGGGCATCGAAGATATCACCCCGCACACCCTGCGTCACTCGTTTGCCGCCCACAAGCTCAAGGGCGGCGCGAACCTGCGCGACGTGCAACAACTGCTCGGCCACGCCAGCATCTCGACCACCCAGATTTATACCCACGTCGAAAGCGGCAGCGGCCAGGGCCGTCCCTCGACCAAGCGCGGCGTGCGCCGCTCCGCCCCCCGCGAACGGGCCAGCGCTTGACGAGCGGCGAGCAGTGAGCAGCGAGCAGCGAGTAATAAGAAGAAAAAGGAGCGGCGCAGGATCCTGCGCCGCTCCCTTTTACTTAACTCCCGTGCTACTCATCGCTCATCGCTCATTACTCGCTGCTCGCTGCTCGCTGCTCGCTGCGCGGTCCGGGCGGGGAGGGGTTGGGGAGCATCGGTCAACTCGTCGGCGGCGGAGGCACGGCGGGCGTCCCAGCATAACTGGCGGTAACACTCGCTGATCAGGGAGCAGGCTTCCTCCACCGAGTCGGTGACCACCAGCAGGTGCAGGTCCGCCGGGGCGATTTTGCCCTCCGGCAGCATCGTCGCCCGGATCCAGTCGGCCAGCCCGGCCCAGTATTTGCTACCGAAAAGGACAATCGGGAAGTTACGGATCTTGCCGGTCTGCACCAGGGTAAGGGCCTCGAACAGTTCGTCCATCGTGCCGAAGCCGCCGGGGAAGATGACAAACGCCTCGGCATACTTGACGAACATCGTCTTGCGGACGAAGAAATAGCGGAAGTTGATCGGGATCTGCACGTAAGGGTTGGTGCGCTGCTCGAACGGTAGCTCTATGTTGCAGCCGACCGATTGCCCCCCGCCTTCAACCGCGCCTTTGTTCGCCGCCTCCATGATGCCGGGGCCGCCCCCGGTGATGATGGCGAACCCCTGTTCGGCCAACCCCCGCGCCAGGTCCACGCACTGCTGGTAATCGGGGTCGCTGGCGGGGGTGCGGGCCGAGCCGAAGATGGCGACGGCAGGGCCGAGATGGGCCAGCGTGTCGAAGCCCTCGATCACCTCGCCCATGATCCGCATCACCCGCCACGGGTCGGTGCGGGTAAAGTCGGCCATTTCGGGTTGTGCCAGTTCGGGGCGGGTCAGCAGTTGTTCGTCTTCGGTGCGCCGCCCGGCGCGGGGGGCGCGGTTCAGGGTCGGGTTGGGGACCAGGCCGCGCTGGTCGCCCGCCGTGGCTCGCGCCTGTGGTGGCGCAGGATCGGCGGCGAGTTCAGGCGGGGTCGGCGCGGTACCGCTCGCCCCTGGCCGGGGCGGGTTCTTGGAATGCTCTTTGCTCACAGGACACCTCGGTGTGTGGAAGGTTGCGTGGCCGGTGCTACATCTTTTATAACGCTGTCTGGGTATATTGTACGATGAGTATGCTTATGAGAACCCGCCTCAACCCGCCCCCCACCCGCGAGGACACCATCCCCGCCGACCTGGCGGCCCGCTACCCGCGCACCGCTGCGGCCTTCGCGGCCATGCCCGACGGCCC
>JBBSAN010000245.1:0-8734 GCA_038252265.1 Chloroflexia bacterium | reverse complement strand
TTGGTCGGTGTGTTGGTGTTCGTCGGCGTCACCGTCGCGGTGTTGGTTGCGGTGCGGGTCGGCGTCACGGTCGCGGTGTTGGTCGGCGTGTTCGTCGGCGTGTTCGTCGGCGGCACCGGCGTGTTGGTCGGCGTATTGGTGTTCGTCGGCGTGACGGTCGCGGTGTTCGTCGGCGTGTTGGTCGGCGTGCGTGTGGCCGTATTGGTCGGCGGCACTGCCGTGTTGGTCGGCGTGTTGGTCGGCGGCACCGGCGTGTTCGTCGAGGTGCGCGTGACGGTGCTCGTCGGCGGCACCGGCGTGTTCGTCGGCGTTAGGGTCGGCGTGTTGCTCGGCGGCACCGGCGTCGGCGACGGGTTGCAGATCAGGGTGCAATAATTGGTGCCGTTGCCGTGGTAGTAGTCCAGCTTACGGGTGTTGTAGCGCACCCCACCGGCGAACGAGTAGATGATGTCGCCGTAGAAGCTGTCCACCTGATAGGCGCAGGGCGGGTTGTTCACCGTGAGCACGATGGTGCTATTCGGGGGGATGACCGCCAGTTGGTAGTCGTAGAGTTCCTGGTTGTCGATGTTCTCGTCGTACTTCTTGTAGATCGCCAGGCCGACCGGGAAGCTACAGGTGGTCGAGCTGTTGATGATGGTGATGTCCGAGGTGCTCTGGTTGATGGTCAGGGTGCCGTCCAGGTAGGCGGGTTCCTGGCCGGAGCAGCCGCTGCCGGGCGTGTAGCGCGGGGTGGCGACGCGGGTGGGCGTGCCGCCGCCCGGCGGGCAGACCTCGACAGGGGTGGACGTATTGGTCGGCTTGGGCGTGTTGGTCGGGATGGGCGTGCTGGTCGGCACGGTGGTCGGCGGGACGGGGGTCGCACAGTGGAGCGTGCAGTAGATCCCGTTGTTGCCGACGGTGTCGTCGAGCAGGCGCGTACCGTAGCGCACGCCACCGGCGAAGGAGTACAGCAGGTCGCCGTAGAAGGCGTCGGCCTGGTAAGCGCAGGGCGGGTTGTCCACGGTCAGGGTGACCGAGGTGCCCGGGGCGATGACCCGCAGATCGACGTCGTAGAGCGACTGGTTATCGATGTTCTCGTCGTACTTCTTGTAGCTGGCGAGGCCGATGCGATAGCTACAGGTGGTCGAGTTGTTGGTGAACAGGGCCGTGGTCGTACCCGGATGGTCGGTGATGAGCGCGGTCACGACGCCCGGCGGCGGCACCGAGGTGCAGCTTCCGGTAGGGGTCCAGGCCGGGGTCACGATGGGGGTGGGCGTGCCCACCGGGCAGATTTCCGCCGGGGTGGGGGTGCTGGTGATCGTGTTGGTCGGCGTGCGCGTGGCCGTGTTGGTGTTGGTCGGCGTGCGCGTGGCCGTGTTGGTCGGCGGCACCGGCGTGTTGGTCGGCGTTACGGTCGGCGTGTTGCTCGGCGTGTTACTCGGCGTGCGCGTGGCCGTGTTCGTCGGCGGCACTGCGGTGTTGGTCGGCGTGTTGCTCGGCGTATTGGTCGGCGTGCGCGTCGCGGTGTTCGTCGGCGGCACCGCCGTGTTGGTTGCGGTGCGCGTGGCCGTGTTCGTCGGCGGCACCGGCGTGTTGGTCGGCGTCGGCGGCGCGGGCAAGCAGCTGGTGAACAGGTAGTAGTTGGTCTGACCCTGGCCGCTAAGGGACGCGCCGATGAGCTGGCCGTTGATGTTGCCGCTGGTGAAGGTGATGGCGGCGAGCGGGGCGAGGACGCTGCCCTCGATGCCGACGCCGTTGAGCAGCAGGGTGGTGGCCTGGGTGAAGTTGAACAGGACGTGGTTGCGGTTCACGCCGTTCAGTGTGAAGCCGAAGTACTGCATCCGGTCGGCGGTGCCGGGGATGTTGACCACCACGGTCGAACCGGCGGGGGCGTTAATGGTGAAGCCGTTGGCGTTGTAGAGGTCGCTGCCCAGGACGGTAAAGACGTTCACGCCCGCGTTGTTGCCGGTGAGGGTGAGGCCGCCGTACTGGTAGACAGTGCTGCCGTTGTCGGTGAGGCTGTCCCAATAGGTGGAGGCGTTACGCAGGTAGGCACCGGCAGCGGCGAAGTCGAGCGGCGTACCCTGGCGGTAGGAGCCGTGGAGGAAGCTGACGTTGGGGTAGGAGCCGGTGCCGCTGTGGACGGCATTGCCGTTCTCGACCTGTCCACTGTTGAAGGTGGTATTCCCGCCGACGATCAGGTCGTCGCGGGTGCCGTTCGAGTTGGTCAGGCGCAGGCCCACGTCATAACTGGAGAGCGAAGCGGTCCCGCCAATCGCCATCCGGCCTTCGGTATCCGAGCCGCTCTGGGTGACGTTGCCGAGCATGAACATGTTGAAGTCGGCAGCAACCCCTAAAGGGGTGGTCGGACAGGCCACGGTAGGGGTCGGGCTGGACGTGTTGGTTGGCGGGACCGGGGTGTTGGTCGGCGTGCGCGTGACCGTGCTGGACGGCGGCGCAGGCGTATTGGTGCGTGTGTTGGTCGGCGTGCGCGTCCGGGTGACGGTCGGCGTGTTGGTGGCCGGCGGAGTCACGCCCGGGTAGCTCGGCTGGCACCAGATGTCATAGCCCTGGCCCCAGAGGTGGGTGTAATAGTTGGGCGGATCGCCGTAGAGGTCCACGTCAACGTGTAGCTCGTAGCCATTCCAGTCCCAGTAGTTCAGGTAACTAATATGGACGACATCGCCGTCTACCACGTTATACCACTGGTCAATCCAGACATCGCCGTAGCCGCCGCCACCCGCCCCGGAGGGGTAGTAGCCGCGAACATGCAGTCGGTAGGTTTCCCCGGCACGACCATGCACGGTGAAATCTTCGCCGTGGGTCAGCGGGTTGCAGTCCGAGTAGTTGTCGGGGATTTCGACATAGCGCGGCATCAGGACGGCGCTGCCCTGGATCTGGTTGTCGCGGCTGCCGATGGACGAACCGTCAACGGAGGTCCACTTGAAGTGGTAGGGGCCACCGTTGATGTTGCCCGCGCCCAGGCCGCTGCCCCAGCCGCGAGTGCCATCGCTGGCAGCGAGGTGACCGCCCCAGAGGAGTTCGACCTTGCCCGGGGTGGCAGTCACGCGGTAAGTGATGATGACGGTGGCGTAGTCATCGCTGCCCGCGCTGGCGGCGTTGTCATGGCTGGGGACCGAGACCCCGGTGATGGTGCCGCCGTACATGGTCAGCATCCGACCAGCCCCGGCGGGGATCATGTGCGCCGCCGTGCGGGTGGTGGCCGGGGCGATGGCGCTGGGCACCAGGGTGGGGTCGTCGGGTATGGCAAAGGTGCTGGCCGAGCCGGCAACGCAGTCGGCTGCGGCCAGGCCCTGGCAGCGGTCCGCCCCGGTCTGGGTGTAATTCCACGTGGCAAGCGAGTCGTAGGCGTGGATGTTGCCTTTGCGGGTCTCATAGGTGATAGTGGTCGTACGGTTGGTAGTCGGCCCCCCGGAAGGAAGGCTGATCACCATGCGCTGCGGGGTGACTTCATCTTCGCTGTAGTGCGATTTGCTCGCGTTCAGGATGCCGTTGATCCAGCCACCCGGACAGGCATTACTGGTGCTGGGGTCGGGATCGTTCGCGCACTGCGAATAGTCCACCGCTGTGCCATCCGTGCCCGCTTTGATCGCGTCGGTCTTCCCGACGGGGGTGGGGGTGGAGTCTGTCGTCTGGGCGGCAGGCCGCTCGGCCACACCGGGAGCCGGGGAGTAGGCTCCGACGGAGGCCACCAGGCTTGACTGACCGCTGCCGACCACGGCGACGATCAGGACTAACTGAAATAATATCCGCCGCATTCTTGATCTCATAAATCTGTTCATATATTAATTTCCCTCTTTCGCGCCTCAGTGCTGTGTCCCGAACCGCCGGCCAACGACTGCCTGGCGGTTTTCCTCAGCGGTCTTCCTGTGCCCGATCCCGGTGTGCTACCCGCTGTTGCCCGGTGCCCAAGGATACGTCGTCGTATCCAATCCAGTGTGCGGAGTGCCTATCCGCAAAAAACGATAAGATTGCTAATCAAACCTCAAAAGAATTGTGTTTGCAGGTAGGGCAACACCATGGTGACGCGCACGCTGCGCTTATCGAGCTCATTGTAAGGGAGCCGAAAGAGGGGAGTCAATTCCTACTGCCCTATGTTAGGACTAATGTCTGCAAGAGAAGGAAGCAGGTCCGGTCCTAGTACCGCGCCGAAGAGATTGTTCGACAGGTTGGTACTAGGACCGTATAAACCGGGTTGCGGCGGGGGCAACGGGGGGAGTGATCAGGGGCCGGAGGCAGCAAGTATCTTTCGCCAGACTATCCGTGTCGTACGCTAATTTACGGCCTATAAAAGCGATGTTTGCTTATTCGACAGGATCGAGACGGCGGAGGGAGAGGCCGCACGGACGGGGGGCACCAGGGGCACGGTTTGAGGCGGGCGCGGAGGGCGCGCGGGCACCGGATGGGGCGCGGGAGGCCGAAAGGGGCGGGGCGCTGTGGGACCTCCCGGGGGTCCGGCCCCGCAGCGACCGGGGGTCCTAGCCACTACTAACGGCGGGCCGGAGGGGCACAGCCGGGGAAGAAGGTGTTGGCAACGATCTTGGCCGTCTGCCCCCGCGTGACGTTGTTATTGGGGCGGAAGTAAGGGCGATTGCCGGGCGCGACACAGGGTTCGTTGGCCCCGCCGCAGGGATAGCCGTTGATGATGCCCCGGCTCGACAGGCGCGTGATCCAGAGGTAGAACGTGTTACTCGGCGGGACGTCCTCGAAGGTCTGGCCGGTGGGCGTTTCGGTATACTGGGCGGCGTTGGCGACGATCTTGGAAAGCTGCCCACGGGTGACATTGTTGTTGGGGCGGAAGTAGGGGCGGTCCAAGGGCGCGACGCACGGCTCAAACGGCCCGCCGCAGGGATAGCCGCTGACATAGCCCCGGCTGGCGATGCGCTCGATCCAGACCCAGAAGGTGCTGTTCGGCTGCACATCCTCGAAGGTCTGCTGGGTGGCGGGGACCGGTTCGGGGTAGCCGGCGGCGTTTGAGACGATCTTGGAGACCTGGCCGCGGGTGACGTTGTTGCCGGGGCGGAAGTAGTTGCCGGGGCACGGCTCGCCCGGCCCGCCGCAGGGATAGCCGCCGAGGATGCCCTGGCAGGCCAGGCAACGCACGAAGGTGTAGAAGGTGTTGCCGGGGGGCACATCAACAAACTCCAGCGTGCAGGCGGTGGGAGTGACGGCAGGGGTGGGGCTGGGCGGGACGCAGCCCGGCAGGGTGAAGCTGAGGCGGGTGCCCGCGCTGATCCCGGCGGTGTTGCAACTCCACTGGGTGAAGCGGCTGCCGGTGTCGCGCTGGACACCGATGGTGGCCCCGGCCCCGCCGCCGGGCACGGCCCCATAGACCAGATCAAAGTTGGGCGACCCCTCGAAGAAGCGGATCTCGAAGTCGGCCATCCCCCCGCCGCTGACCACGGTGGCGCGCCATTCGATGTTGAAGACGCGGTTGGGATAGAGGCCGGTGACCGAGGTGAAGATGCCGCAACTGGCGCAGCCGGTGGTGCTGGTGTCCAGGTCGTCCCAGAGGGCGGCGATGACGTTGGTGACGGCGAGGTCGGGCAGGCAGACGTTGCCGCTCAGGGGGTTGACGGTGGTGAAGCCGAGCCGCCCGTTGGAACTGACGCTGGCGCTGGTGTAGTACTGGGCGTAGAAGGGCACCGGGAACGGCAGGGGGAGGACGGTGGTGCAGTCGTCGCAGTGGTTGCCGATGTCGGTGGTGCCGGGGACGAGGGTGCCGGTGCCCGCTGTGGCCTGATAATTGGCCGCGCAAGTGTCGGGGGTGGGGCTGGGGGTGGGGGTGCCGGTGGTGGGGCAGACCGGCAAGTTGAAGGTGAGGAGCAACCCTGCCGACAGGCCGCCGCTGTTGCAGCCGAACTGGGTGGAGCGGCTGCCGGTGTCGCGCTGGACGCCGATGGTGGCGCTGCTACCGCTATCGGGCACCGCGCCGTAGACGAGGTCGAAGGTGTGCTGGCCTTCATAGAGCCGGACCTCGAAGTTCAGCTCGGTGGTGGAGGCGAAATAGCGGGCGTGCCATTCGATGTTGAAGACCCGGTTGGGAGCCGCGCCGCTGGTGGAGGTGAAGATGCCGCAGGCGGTGCAGCCGGTGGTATTGCGGGTGTCGAGGTCGGCCCAGTGGGCGAAGATGGCATCGTTGGAGTCGACATCGGGCAGGCAGGTGTTGCTGCTCTCGTTGGCGAGGGCGAAGCCGAGCAGCCCGTTGGAGGTCGCGCGGGCCTGGGTGTAGGAGTGGTCGTAGAGGGTGTAGGCGAACGGCAGATTGATCAGGGTGGAGCAGTCGTCGCAGTGGTTGCCGATGTCGGTGGTGCCGGGGACGATGGTGGCGGTGGCCGAGGCGATCAGGTACTGGCCGCCACTACAGACGGTGGGGCTGGGGGTGGCGGTGCTGGTCGGCTGGACGGTGTTGGTGGGCGTGCGGGTCGCAGTGGGGCTGGGGGGCGTGCCGGTGACGGTCGGCGTGGGTGTCCCCTGGACCAGATCGAGCCGGTCGGCGCGGATGTCCTGCTGGGGCACCGGGGTGCCCTGGGCATTCGGGATGGCGATGCGCCCGTCGGTCCAGCCGACGAAGGCGGTGCTGCCCAGGGCGAGGCCATAATTATAGTCGCCGCCGAAGCAGGAAGAGAGGTTGGGGTCGGGCTGTTCGGGCTGGGGAATGAGCGCATCGCTGACCGCCTGCTCGGGGGCCCAGGTGAGGCCGTTGTCGGTCGAAACCCGCGCCCAGTATTCGTAGTTCAGGCCGTCGGTGCTGTTGCGCCGGTCGTACCAACTGGCCGTGACCACGCCATCATCGGTGACCGAGAGGGCGGGCAGCCATTGGGCCGCGCTGCCGCTGTCGGTGTTGAGTCGCAGGGGGACCGACCAGGTGGAACCAGAGTCGGTGGAGCGGACATAGACGATATCCGCCGGGTCGCCGGCGGTGCCGTGGAGGCCGTAGACGTAGTGGAGGACGTTGGCCGGGCCGATGGCCGGTTGGCCCGCGCCCATCCAGCGCCAGAGCGGGTTGATCCGGGCGAAATAGGCAATCGAGCAGACATCGTCGCCGGGCGCGGGCTGGTTGGCCTCGACGGTGCGGGGCGTCCAGCTCACGCCACCGCTGGTCGAGCGGTAGAGCAGGTGGGTGCGGTCGTTCAGGCCACCGCCATTCTCGTTATTGGCAAAGAGATAGATCTGACCTGCGGTGCCGCTGCGGTCCGCGACGAACTGCACGTTGCGGACGACGGCGGTGATCGGCGGGGTGACCTGGATCGGCGTGAACCAGCTTGCACCGCCATTGGTAGAATAGGTAGCGTAGAGGCCGCCATTGGGACTGTTGACGGAGAAGTCGTTCCAGGCGAGATAAAGGCGACCATAATAGGGACTGGTCGGGTTGCGGTCCACGCCGACCGACTGGCTATCGTCCTGGGTGCCGGTGTGACCGCAGGGGAGCGCGGACCAGGTGTCGCCGTCGTTGGACTTCCAGACCCCCAGCCCCTGCCCGCCGCAGCCCGCCGCCAGGGCGCTGGCATACCAGCTTCCATCACCGGGGTTATAGAGGACGGAGACCTTACCGTAGTTGGTGCCGCGCCCGGTGAGGGGCGAAGGCCGCAGATCGGTGTAGGTGTTGCCGCCATCGTGCGAAACCGCCAGGCCGGAATAGTTGCTGGTGGTAATGCCGGAACTAAAGAAGCTCATCACCACGTCCTGTCCGTGGGCGGCGATGGTGCTTTCGTTCTGGGTGACCTTGGGGAAGGTGTCGGCCCCGGCGTTGTTGACCAGGATATCCACCCCGCCATAGCTGGGCGAGGTGCTCCGCGCCTGGCCGGGGGTCGTGCTGAGGCCGAGCACCGTGCCGCCCTGCCCCTGGCCGCAGCCGATCAGCAGCGCGGCGGCGTGCATATTCAGTTGCCGGTCGAGGCCCCATGCGGCCACCTGGCGACAATCTATGAGGGCGGCGGGGGCCGCAGGGTTGACCGAGGGGGCGGTGCGGGCGACGGTGGCGCTGGAGGCCCCCCCCAGCCCGGCGAGCGCCAGCAGGGTGATCACGAACGCGCCAAAAAGCGACCAGGTGTGTGTACGCAACATATACAAAATTCCTCTCTACTGTACCTTGTCTTGATAAGGGAAGGGGGATGGCCTGGTGAAGCAGGCGGCAAAAGCAGGGGAGACCGCGCAACCAGGCGGCTTGGTAAGAGGAAACCAGCAGCACAAGCGCCGGGCGCGATGCAGTTGGAACCGATAAACGGAGGAAGGCAACCCTGCGTGGAAAAGGATGTGATATAATTAGGCCTGATGGCGGCCCTGGACTGATACATCGCCACGTATCTATCAGCGGGTCTTCGTGATTTTATAGGTGCTACCGTAGTATTATACGCGACAATACCTGAAAAAAACAGGGCACAAGCGCCCGGAACGGTAGTACTTTTCGGTCAAAATGGTCCCGCCGGGCCGGACGAGGGCCGGGACAGGGCCACAGGGTGACGCGCCGAGGCATCTCCATTATAATAGGAATGTCTTACAGGATATTAAGGAAATCGGGTCGCGGCCCAGGGTCAGCACAGCGTATTCGGGCTTGCTTACATTATATATATCTTACAGATGGATGAACAGGGAGCAACTATGAGCAACTCGGCAGCCGAGTGGCGCGAGCAGGGTATCGAAGCGGCACGGGCACGGGATCGGGTAGGCGCGCAGGCGGCGTTGCTCCAGGCGGTGGCGCTGGACCCGCAGGACGAGCAGGCCTGGTTCTGGC
>JBBSAN010000244.1:0-8756 GCA_038252265.1 Chloroflexia bacterium | reverse complement strand
TCCAGGAAGCCCCCACCCCACACCCACGGTGTCGCCACATCGAAGCGCAGGGGGCTGCCCCCGGCGTCCATCGCCCGCACCCAGGAGGTCTGCTTGACCCGCAGGATCGTATCGACATGAGCATAGGCCCCGGAGACGACCAGCACCCCGACCCGCTCCGGGTGGTCGGCGGCAAAGTCCAACACCGCCGCGCCGCCGTTCGACAGGCCGATGTACGCCGCCCGCTCGATCCCCAGCGCCGCCACCAGCGCCGCCAGGTCGGCGGCATGGAGCGGCGTTTCATAGGGATGATCGGGCTTGTCCGATTGCCCCTGCCCCCGGCAGTCGTAGATCAGGCAGTGATACCGCTCCGTGAAGTGCGGCAGATGCGCGTTCCAACTGCTGGTATCGGTGAGCAGCCCGTTGACGAACACCAGCGGCGGCCCCGCGGGGTTCCCCCGCCATTCGTAGTACAGGTTGATGTTGTTGACGCGGATAGTTGGCATAGGTGTTTGCTGCGTGATGCGTGCTGCGTGATGCGTGATGCGTGATGCGTGATGCGTGATGCGTGATTTGATCCCTGATCCCTGATCCCTGATCCCTGACCCCTCGTCACGTTTCACGCATCACCTATCACGCATCACCGTATTGCTGGCTGAGTAGCCGTTTGTCTACCTTGCTCGGCCCGGTCATCGGCAGGGCGTCCACAAAGACGACCGACTTGGGGACTTTATAGCGGGCCAGGCGTTCGCGGGCGAAGGCGATCAGCGCGTCGGCGCTGAGGGCCGGGCCGGGGCGGGCAACGACGATAGCCCGGCCCACCTCGCCCCAGTGCGGGTCGGACACGCCGATCAGGGCAACGGCGACCACGCCGGGGTAGCTGGCAAGCACCCCTTCCACCTCCGCCGGGTAGATGTTCTCGCCGCCGGAGATGATCATATCCTTCAACCGCCCGACGATGTAGTAATAGCCCTCGGCATCGCGGCGGGCCAGGTCGCCCGTATGCAGCCAGCCGTCCACAAAGGTCTGGGCCGTCTCTTCAGGCCGGTTCCAGTAGCCGGGGACGACCTGCGGACCACGGATCAGCAGCTCGCCCACTTCCTCCGGCCCGGCCTCCTGCCCATCGGGATGAACAACTTTCACATCGACATGGAACAGCGGCACCCCAACCGAACCGGGCTTACGGCGCACATCTTCGGGGGGCAGCCAGAAGGTGTTCGGCCCCGACTCGGTCAACCCATAGCCCATCTTGAAATCCACGCCGCGCTCCCAGAACGGCTCGAACACCGGGGGCGGGCACGGTGCGCCGCCGCTCAGCACCCAGCGCAGGCGCGAAAAGTCGGCTTCGGCCCAACGCGGGTGGTTCTGCTGGGCGATGAACATGGTCGGCACGGCGAAATAGATCGTCACCCCGCCATCCGCGATCAGGTCGAACACCTGATCCACGTCGAAGCCCCGGCAAACGATGGACGAGCCGCCGATATGGACCATCGGCGCGGTCAGTACGTTTAGCCCGCCGGTATGGTACAGCGGCATGTTCAGGATGGTCCGATCCTGCGGGGTGAGGCCCCAGCTCATCACCGTATTGATCGAGTTCCAGGCGACGTTGCCGTGGGTCAGGATCGCCCCTTTGGGCAGGCCGGTGGTGCCCCCGGTGTAGCAGATCACCCACGGCGAGTCCCAGGTCAGCTCGACCGGCGGGGGCGGCGTGGCAGGCTGCGCGTCGCGCTCGGTCAAAAGGTGATCATCAGGCGCGGCCCGCCCCACAGCGTCCAGCGCGGCATACTGGGCCAGGCCGGGCACCTCAGCGCGGATCGCCGCGACATGCGGGACGAATTCGGGGCCGTAGACCAGCAGGGCGGGTGTCGTGTCGGCCAGCATCCTGCCGAGTTCGTGTGCGGTCAGGCGAGTGTTGAGCGTCTGCATGATCGCCCCTAGCTTGCCGCAGGCGAACCAGATATCGAGATAGGCCACGCTGTTGTGCGCCAGCACGGCCACCAGATCGCCCTCCCCGATGCCCAGCGCCCGTAGCCAGCGCGCGGTGCGGTTAGCCTGAGCATTCCACTCGCGATAGGTGATCGTGCGGTCGCCGTCCAGCGTGTCAATCAGGGCCACGCTGTAGGGTGAAAGCAGATCGCGCCGGGCCAGCCAGTCGCCAATGAAGGTCATGTGCCCACCACCAATCCGCCGTCCACGGTCAGCACCGCGCCGTTGATAAACCCGGCTTCCGCAGAGGCCAGGAACAAATAGGCGGCGTGGGCCACGTCTTCCGGCGTGCCCAGCCGCCCCAGGGGGGTATGGGCGACCATGCCGGCCAGCACATGTTCGGGCATGAACGCCGTCATCTCGGTGGCGATGAAGCCGGGGGCGATGGCGTTCGCGGTGATACCGCGCTTGCCCAGTTCTCGCGCCCAGACGCGGGTCATGCCGATCACGCCCGCCTTGGTTGCTACATAATTGGTCTGCCCGAAGTTGCCGTACAGCCCGACGACCGACGAGGCGCTGACGATCCGCCCGTAGCCGCCGGTGACCATGTGCGGCACAATCGCCTGGGTGCAGTTGAACACACCCTTGAGATTGACGCTGACTACCGCGTCGAACTCGGCCTCGGCCATCCCCCCGATCACCTGCCCGTCCCTGACCCGGACCAGTTGGGCGTCGCGGGTGATCCCGGCGTTGTTGATCAGGATGTCAACCCGCCCGAAGCGCGCAACCGTCGCTGCCCCCGCCGCCGCTACGTCGGCCTGCGCGGTCACGTTCACCTTGCAGAACAGGGCCTGCCCGCCTGCGGCGCTGGGTTCGTCGGCCAGTGCCTGCCCGGCGTCAGCGACCATGTCCCACACGGCGATAGATGCCCCGGCCTGCGCGAACAGCCGCGCCGTCGCCTTGCCGAGGCTGTTGGCCCCGCCGGTGATCACGGCCACGCGGCCCTCTAAGCTAATCCCCATTGCACCACACTCGCTCCCCAGGCGTAGCCGGTCCCGGCGGCGACCATCACCATCAGGTCGCCATCTTTGAGCCGACCCATTTCCTGGCCTTTGATAATCGAGATCATTTGGTCTTGCTGGCCGACATGACCAAATTCGGAGAGATAACAGCTCTGGTCGTCCCGCAACCCCAGCGCATCCAGCACGAAATCGTGCGCTGAGCGCTTCATATGCAGGATGTTGAGGTAGCCAATATCGGCGCGGGTGTGCCCGCTTTTCGCCAGGGCGGTGTCGATCACCTGGAGAAAGTTCTGCATCGAGAGCGTGTCGAGCCGGGTCTTCATCCCCTCCGGGTCGAGCACGTCGATCCGGTTGCGCCCGGCGGCGAGGGCCTCGGTGCTCAACGGCTCGATCGTTCCCCCGGCAGGCACGACCACATCGAGCGAGAACGAGCCGTCTACCAGCAGCGCTGTGCTCAGCACTTCGTTGCGCGGCGCATCCCGGCGCAGCACCAGCGCTCCGGCCCCACAACTCAGGTTGATCAGGAAGCGCGAACGCGGGTTGGCGTAGTCCACCAGATCGCCGTTACGGTAGCCGCCCGCGATCAGCACGGTCTGCACGTCCGGATCGGAGCGCAGCAGCCCTTCGGCCAGGGCCAGCGCCCCGATGGTGGTACTACAGCGCATCGCCACGTCAATCGCCCAGGCCCGCCGCGCCCCCAGATCATAGGCCAGCTTGATCCCTGCCGTCCAGAGGGGGTACTCTTTCCACTCCTCGGTGGTGCAGAGCACCACGTCCACTTCGTCCGGTTGCACATCGGCCTGCGCCAGGGCATCACGGGCGGCGCGCAGGGCCATCGTCGTCGGCTGGTCGTCGGGGCCGGGGATCGGCTTCTGGACCAGGCCGAATTTGCGGGCGATCACGTCTTCCGGGATGCCCGTTTCCTGGGCGATCTCGGCGGCGGTGATATAGGTCGGGGGGACGTACATGCCCACCCCGGCGATGCTGATGGGCACCCTACTCATGCGCGGGTTCCTTACTCAGGTCTACATACTGGCCGATAAAGGCGGTGATGTCTTCCCAGCGGGTCAGGTGGCGTTCGGTGTCGGACTGCACATGGCGCACAACGCTGTACCAGCCAGGCGGCGGGGTACTCGGCTCGTCGGCCCCCTCTTCATAAACAAAGCGCAAGACGAACGATACTAGCTTGGACTCCGGGTTCATGGGCGGCTCCAGGGCGCAGCGAGGCGTGATGCGTGATGCGTGATGCGTGATGCGTGATCAGGATTACGCAATACGCAATACGCAATACGCAATACGCAAGCGAGATCACGTTTCACGTTTCACGTTTCACGACTCGGGGTGGGACGGTGAACGCAGTATAACAACCGGGGGTTGCAGGGGAGTTACAGTTCGGTTACAAGTGCGTCGGCGGCATGGAGGATGCGCCCATAGAGGGCGGTGGTGGCCGGGGAGGGGTCCATATCCAGTTCTTCGCGCATGGCAAGGAGGCAGCGCTGGTAGGTGCGGAGGGCGAGAGAGCGATTGTTCTGCCGGGTGTAGGCGACCATCATCAGCCGGTAGGCGCGCTCCCAGCAGGGGTCATGGTCGAGGATGCGCCCGCATACGTCGAGCGCCTTGTCGTAGCAGCCGCGTTCGACCAATGCCCCGGCCAACTTGTCGGCCACGCGCAGGTAGAGCGCGAGCAGGCGTTCCCGCTCGGCGCTGGCCCAGTCTTCATAGAGGGCATCGGGCAGGAACGGCCCGGCGTACAGCTGTAGCGCCGCCTGGAAATGCGTAATAGCGAGGTCCGCCTGGCCCCCTTCCAACGCACGCAGCCCGGCGGTGCCTTCCGCCTCGAACGTTGCCGCGTCCAGCCACAAATCGGCCTCCGGGCGCAGGCGGTAGGCAGTGCCCTCACGGACGATGAAGGCGAACGGGGCATCGGCGGCGCGGTCCGGCTCCAGCGCCTTGTTCAGCGCGTTGAGTGCCACCTTGAAATCGCGGCCCGCCGCGTCGGCCCCCAGGGTCGGCCACAGGCTCTCCATGATCTCCTCGCGTTGCAGCCAGCGGCCATGCTGGGCGAGCAGAAGCTGGAACAACTGGCGTGCCGTGGCCCGTTGCCAGTCGCGGGCCTCCACTTCGGCCTGACCCCGTTGGACGCGGAAGGCTCCCAGCGTGTGTACCCGCAACTGGTAGCCGGGATGAACCTGCAAGCCCGGCAGCCCCAGCGCCCCCAGCAGGTGGGTGACATAGGCCGTGTGCCGCCCCCGTCGCGCCCCGAGCAGCAGTGGCACGATCTGGCGCAGGTCCGGCGGACTTTGCAGGGTCGCGGCGGTGAAGAGGAAGTCGTAGCCGTGAGCCTCGGCCAGGACCAGCGCCTCCGCCAGGCAGGCGGCGCTCGATTCGGCCTGCCCCAACCCGGCATACGCCAGGGCGAGCCACAGCCGGGTTGCCGCCCGGCCCAGGCGGTCGCCGCAGTCGCGGAAGGCCACCAGCACCCGCGTCAACAGGTCCACCGCCACCGCCGCCTGTCCGGCCAGCAGGTAGCTGCTCCCCAGCGCCAGTTCGCTCAGGGCAACGATCCAGGCATCGCCTGCCCAGCGTCCGGTTTCCACCGCTTCCGCCGCCGCTCGCTGCGCCCCGTCCAGGTCACCGCCGAAGCCGTAGGCGCGGGTCAATCCCCACATCACCTCGGCCCGCATTCGCCGCACGGCCAACTGATCGGCCAGCGCCATCGCCGTTTCGTAGCAGCGGATCGCTTCCTGCAACGCCGGCGGCCCCAGGTCGTTGTAGCGGAGTTGCCAGGCATGGCCCAGCCGCGTGTGCCCGACAGCGGTGACAAATGGCGAATCGAGCCGCGCGCCCAGGGCGATGCCTTCCTGCGCCAGAACAAAAGCCGGGGCCACCTCCCCACGGAAGGTCTTGATCAGGGCGAGGAGTAGTGGGGTCTCCCGGTGGGCGCGCGGGGGGTGGACCTGGCCGCGCGCCTCCTCCTGGCGCTCGTCCTCGACCCACGATTGGAGGATGCGTTGCGCGGCGTCGAGTTGCCCGGTGCGGAGCTTGACCCGCACGCTCAAGGTGTCTTCGCCCGGCCCTTCTTCGCGCAAGAGGCGGCTCTCCACCCGCAGGCGCTCGGCCTCGTCGGGCTTGCCCATGTTCAGCTTGTTCTCGGCCAGCAGTTCCAGCAGCCGTGCGCGCGCTTCACGATCGGCCAGCCCGTCGGTGATCCGCAACGCCTCTTCCAGCAGGCTTTCGGCCTGGGCCGGGCGCACGGTGTCCAGGTAGACCAGCGCCTGCCCGCGCAACGCCCGCCCGATCCCGGCGCGGTCGTCGCGGGCACGCCAGGTCGTTTCGGCCTGGGCGTACCAGGCCAGCGCGTCGTCAAACCGGCTCCGCAGGCGATAGACATCGCCTAAATACGCTTCCAGCAGCGGGTGAGCGGCCAGCACATCGGGCGGCAGGGCATCAATCCAGCGGGCCACGGTGTCGAGCCAGCCCGCCCGCAACGCTGCTTCCCCGGCCTGTTCGATAGCGGCAGCCGCTTGCATCAGGTCGCGGGCCGCCAGCCAGTGGTAGATCGCTTCTTCGTCGTTGCCCCCGGCGTAGAAGAAGGCGGCGGCGCGGCGGTGGCCGGTCTGCACTCCCGCCGCGTCCTCGTCGGCCTGCTGGCGCAGAAAGTCGTGGAACAGGTGGTGATAGCGATAGTGCCGCTCGCCCAACGCGACCACGAACAAGGCCCGGTCGTGCAGCCGTTCCAGCAGAGCGACACTGTCGGCAGCGGCGCGCACGGCATCGCACGCAGGGGGAGTCAGTTCGCGCAGCAGCGCCGTCTCACGCAGGAAGGCGGCGATGTCGGGCGGCTGCCCACCCAGCACCTCGCAGGCCAGGTACTCGAACAGCGTGCCCAGCGAAGGCGAACCGTGGGCGAGGAGATCGGCGGCACTGCGGGCGACCCCGCCGCGCAAGCCCTGCCAGACCAGTTGCAGCGCGATCGGCCAGCCCTCGGTGGTCTCGGCCAGGGCGGCGACTTCCGCCGGGGCCAGCGGCATCTGGTAAATATCGCGGAACAGGGCGGCGATCTCGGCGGGCTGGAAGGCCAGCACCTGGCTGTCGATCTCCAGCACTTCGCCGCGCACCCGCCAGCCAACCAGCCCCGGCTTTGCCAGCGGGTAGCGCGTGGCGAGGATGACGTGGAGGTTGGGGGGCAGGTAGGCGATCAGCCGTTCGGTCAGCGCGCCGATCGCCGGAACTTCGGCCACCAGGTGATAGTCATCGAGGACCAGCAGGGCGGGGCCGGGCAGCGCGTCGGCCAGGGCGTTGATCAGCGCGTCCAAAGCGCGTGCCCACGCTGCGGGGTTGCCTTCGCCACTCCCGGCGTGCAGCGCGGCCAGGGGCAGGTCGGACAGGCCGGGCAGCCGGACGCGGAACGCTTCGATCAGGTAGGCCAGGAAGCGTTGCGGGTCGGCGTCGGCCTCGCCCACGCTGTACCAGAAGAGGGGAACCGCGCCATCATCGAGCGCGGCCAGGGCGGTGGTCTTGCTGTAGCCGGTGCCTGCCTGCACCACCGTCAGCCGCACGTCCAGCGCCTCGCCCAGCCGGGCCCGCAAGGCAGGGCGGGCCAGCACGCGCCGCTGGCGCTGGGGCGGCGACAGTTTGGTGCGAAGGAGCAGGTCGGGGTGGGGCATTGGGCGTCCTTGCCACAAACGGGGAACGGGTCGGCGGTCCGGGCAGCGGCAAGCCAGCACCGGCCCCGCGCCCTACTACCGGCATTATGCGGGATTCGGGGACGATCCGCAAGGGGGGTCGCCGGGGCACAGCGGGTCTCGCCATGCCCGGCGAAACCGTCCAGAAACGATGATCGGCGGTCGTCTGGCCCCCGTGTGGCCCCTGGTCAGAGAGGCCACACGGGGGCCGGTTGCTAGCGCCGGGTGGGCGGCTGGCAGTTGGGGAAGAAGGTGGTGGCGGCGATCTTACTCAGTTGGCCCCGCGTGGCCGGGTTGGCCGGGCGGAAGTAGGCCCGATTGCCGGGCAGCACGCAGGGTTCGCCCGCGCCGCCGCAGGGATAGCCGCCGATGATCCCCCGGCCTGAGAGCCGCTCGATCCACAGCCAGAAGGTGCTGCCGGGCGGGACATCCTCGAACGTTTGCCCGGTCGGCGTTTCGGTCCAATGGGCTGCTCCGGCCACGATCTTGGACAGTTGGCCCCGCGTGACGTTGTTGTTGGGCCGGAAGTAAGGCCTATTCGCCGGGGCGACGCAGGGTTCGCCCGCGCCGCCGCAGGGATAGCCACCGATAATCCCACGCAGGCTCAGCCTCTCCACCCAACCCCAGAAGGTGCTGCCGGGAGCCACGTCCGCGAACGTCTGCTGGGTGCTGGGCACCGCCTCGTTGAAGCCCGCCGACTCGGAGACGATCTTGCTGACCTGCCCCCGCGTAACGTTGTTGAACGGGCGGAAGTAGGCACCGGGGCACGGTTCGCCCGGCCCGCCGCAGGGGTAACCGCCGACGATCCCTCGGCACGCCAGGCAGCGGATCACGTCATAGAAGGTGCTGCCCGGCGGCACGTCGGTGAACGCTACCACGCAGGGGGTGGCCGTGCCAGGGGCGGGCGGCGTATGGCTCGGCGGCGGGGTCGCCGTCCCCGCCGGGGGGGTCAGCGTCGCGCTCGGAGACCAGGTCGTCGTCGCTGGTGGCGTGTTCGTCGGCGTGTTGGTTAGTGTGACAGTGGCTGTATTCGTCGGCGTGTTCGTCGGCGTGTTCGTCGGCGTGTTCGTCGGCGTGTTGCTCGGCGTATTAGTCGGCGTGTTGCTCGGCGTGTTCGTCGGCGTGTTCGTCGGCGTGTTGGTCG
>JBBSAN010000243.1:0-8762 GCA_038252265.1 Chloroflexia bacterium | reverse complement strand
CGAGAGCAAGGCGGTCTTAAAGGTAGGTGAGCGGCTGGGTAGCACCCTTGCTGGTGTAGTGGCGACCAGCCGGTCGCCACTACGCCTAGACCGGGACCGTTGCGGCTAATTTACCTGTCTTTAAGACTGCCCGGAAGATCGTGCCGAAAGTATAGACACTTGCTTATTTATATGCTATACTTTATATACTCTACATACTCTAGAATATATAGGAGCGGGATGCGATTGTTCTTAGGCTCCTTCGTGCCTCCTGGTCCTGGGGATGCCATATCCTGGACCGAATACGAAGCGTTGTCGCGCTCATCCGGCAGTTGGGGAGGCTGCCGGGTAAGCCATCCTCCCACTATAGCCTCACCACGCATCCCCCTATCCCTGTTAAGGGCAAAACGTCGTAGAATTGGTCGGCCACCGAAATTGCACAGGTGGATCGGTTGTCGCCTGCTGCCTGCGTAAGGCAAGCACGGCTGTCCCCTGCCCAATACAAGTCAGTCCGGCGTTCCCTGCCCCCTATCGTAAGGAAGAGTAGAGAGGAGCCGTATCAATGCACAGCAGAAAAATGATCCCGGCGATCCTGGGGCTGGCCCTGATTATGGTGCTGGCCGGAGCGGGCCTCGCCATCCAGCGGGCGAGCAGCCCTGATCTCAGTGCCGGAAGCAACGGGATGTTCCGCGCCGTGGGACTGCGCCAGCCGAGCGGCCCGCCGCAGGCCAGCGCCGGTACCAAGCTGAGTACCCCCACCGCGAACGGTATTGTGGTCGGCACCGATTACAAGCACGATGTGTCCGCCCCCTTGCGCGACCTGCCGCCGCTGCCGTTTGGCTTCGGCACCCGCGCCGACGAAGGGAAAGAGAACCGCTCGCTGCCACTGGTGGGGCACACCGATGGCACCGACCCGGTCGTCCAGCGGATTATGGGGCCGCTGGTCATGCCCGCCCCGATTGTCTCTTTTGAAGGGATCGACGTCGCCAACGGGTGCGGCGGTTGTATGCCGCCCGATACGAACGGCGAAGTCGGGCCGAACCATTATGTGCAGATGGTCAACTCTGCCGTGCAGATCTGGAATAAAAGCGGCACGCCCGCCGGGCCAGCAGTTGCCATCAGCACTCTGTGGACCGGGTTTGGCGGCCCCTGCTCGATTCGCAACGATGGCGACCCGATTGTGATGTATGACCAACTGGCCGACCGCTGGCTGATCAGCCAGTTCACCGCCGCCACCCCCTATAACGAGTGCATCGCGGTTTCGACCACCGGCGATCCGACCGGCACATACAACCGCTACGCCTTCCAACTCAGTACGACTGACTTCGAAGATTACCCCCACTTCGGCGTGTGGCCCGACGGCTACTACATGAGCGCCAACCAGTTTGATAACGGCAGTACCTATGCCGGGCCGCGTCCCTATGTGTTTGATCGCGCCCGAATGCTCCAGGGGCTGACGGCGACCTTCCAGACGACCGCGAATGCGCTGGGCAACACAGCGGCGGGTTTCCTGCCCGCCGATCTCGACGGCAGCGCATCCCCGCCCGCAGGCGCACCCAATTACTTCCTGGGCTTTGGCAGCCCGATGCCGTTCTATCAATTCCATGTAGACTGGGCCACCCCGGCCAACACCACCTTTACCAACCCGACCAACGTAGCGAACGCCGCCTTCACCCAACTGTGCCCCAGCACCCAGAACTGCGTGCCGCAGCCGGGCACTGCCGTCGGCCTGGATGGGCTGGCCGACCGGGGCATGTTCCGGCTGGCCTATCGCAACTTCGGCACCCACCAATCGCTGGTCGGCAACTTCAGCGTGGATGTGGGCGGCGGGCAGGCCGGCGTGCGCTGGTATGAGATCCGCAATCCCGGCGCGGGCGCGACCCTCTTCCAGGAAGGCACCTATGCCCCCGATGCGACCTCGCGCTGGATGGCTAGCCTGGCGATGGACCATGACGGCAACCTCGCCGTCGGCTACAGTGCGTCGAGCGCCAGCGTCTTTCCCTCGATCCGCTATGCCGGGCGGCTGTCCGGCGACCCGCTCGGCCAGTTGACCCAGGGCGAAGCCAACCTGTTCACCGGCATCGGCTCGCAAACCGGCGGCAACCGCTGGGGCGACTACAGCGACATGACGGTGGACCCCACCGACGACTGTACCTTCTGGTACACCAACGAGTACAATGGATCGACCGGCAACACCACCTGGCGCACCCGGATCGGGTCGTTTAAGTTCCCCAATTGCGGGGGAGTCCAGGGCACACCGACGCCGGTGCCGCCCTCGGTGACGCCCGGCGGCCCGCCCACCCCGTGCGCGATCACGTTTGCCGACGTGGACCAGAGCAACACGTTCTACACCTTTATCCGCTGCCTGGCCTGTCGCGGCATCGTGGGCGGCTACCCCTGCGGCGGTCCCAATGAGCCGTGCCCCGGCACCTACTACCGGCCCAACAACAATGTCACCCGCGGGCAGGTCTCCAAGATCGTCTCCGAATCGGCCCAATTCAGCGACCCGGTGCCGAGCACGCAGCAGACCTTCGAGGATGTCGCCCCTGGCAGCACGTTCGCCCTCTGGGTCGAGCGGCTCTCCACACGGGGCATTATCGGCGGCTATCCCTGCGGTGGGCCGTTCGAGCCGTGTGTTGCGCCCGACAATCGGCCCTACTTCCGCCCGAACAACAACGTGACCCGTGGGCAGCTCTCGAAGATCGTCTCGGGCGCGGCGGGTTATACCGAAACCCCGACGGTCCAGACCTTCGAGGATGTGGCGGTCGGCAGCACCTTCTACGTCTACGTCGAGCGGATGGCGAGCCGGGCGATCATCGGCGGCTATCCGTGCGGCGGCGCGTTTGAACCCTGCGTCGCGCCCGACAACCGGCCCTACTTCCGCCCCAACAACAACGCCACCCGCGCCCAACTCGCCAAGATCGCGGCCAACACCTTCTTCCCTAACTGCCAGACCCCCGCCCGGTAGCGGCCCCAGCCCACCGGACCCAACACAAATCGGCCAGGGCAATGGTGCCCTGGCCGATCTATTTCTCCCCCCGCTACTCACAACTCACAACTCACAACTCACAACTCGCTGCTCACAACTCGCTGCGCCGCCTACTCGTACTGCAACGCCTCGACAATCCGCAGGCGGGCGGCTTGCCGGGCGGGGATCAAGCTTGCCAGCACCGCCAGGATTAACGCGGCGGCAACGACGAGGATCAGGCCGGTGAGGGGGAAGCTGTAGGTGACATTGTTGCCGAAGCTACCCGCCGACAGCGTGGTGAACCCGTAGCCGAGCGCCAGCCCGGCCAGCATCCCCAACGCCGCGCCGGTCGCGCCCAGCAGCACCGCCTCGGCCAGCACCAGCCGCCGCACCTGCTGCCGCGTGGTCCCGATGGCCCGCAGCACCCCGATCTCGCGGGTGCGCTCCAGGATGTTGATCGCCAGCGTGTTAATCATGCCCATCAGCGCAGGAATGGAGAACACGACCAGGACGGCATACAGGGCGAGGTAGACCTGCTCAAACGTCTTGCGGGACTCGGCCCGCCAATCCGCACCCCAGGTCATACTGAACTGCGGATAGCTTTGCAGCAGCGTCGTCACATTGGCTTTCACCGTATCACGATTCGCCCCGGCGGCCAGGTTCGCCATCACCAGCACATCCTCGGTACGGTGGAAGTCGGTTGCCAGGTTCTGCTGCGAAATATAGATGCTGTTGACTTTGGCCGCCAGGTAGTCCGTGGCGATGGCGACCAGCCGGTAGTCCTGCACGCCGTCCGGAGTCTGCACATGGAGCGTGTCCCCGATCTTGAGCTTGTTCGCGCCCGCATAGATCGGGTTGGCGATGGCGGCCCGCCCGTCGCGCAGCGCGGCGTAGGCTCCGGCTTCCCCCGTATCAAAGGTCAGCTTCGCCACCTGCGGGTATTTCTCCGGGTCAATGCCCAGCACCTGCACGGTCACGCCTGCGATCTGGGCCCCGGCGTAACGCAGGCTCGCCGCCGCCGCGATGCCGGGGATCGCGGCCAGTTTTGGCTCGAACTCCGGTCCCACCCCGACTTCGCTATTCCACAGGGCAATCGCCGGGGGCAGGATCAGGATGTCAGCGCCGTAGCTGCTATCGAGATAGGTCAGGAAGGTGGCCTCGATCGAGGTGAGGACCCCGCTCAGGGCGATGATGATCTCCAGGGCAATCATCAGGGCGGAAGCGGTCACGGCGGCCCGCCCCGGTTGGCGGGCCAGGTTACCGGCGGCCATCGTGCCCTCGCTGGCAAAGAACGGGCGCAAGACGACCTCACCCCACCGCGCCAGGGGATGGATAAACGCCGGAGCCAGCATGATCAGCCCGATCAGGGCAAAGATCGTGCCCAGCCCGGCCAGCGCGGCAGTACCCGACACCAATCCCAGCACGGCCAGCACCAACAAACCCAGCCCTACCAGCGTGCCCCGACTCACCCGTTGAACGGTGGGCGTGGGCGGCATGGGCCGCAGCGCCGCCAGCACGGGAATACGGCTGGCACCCCGCGCCGGGAACAACCCGGCCAGCAGCGTCACCCCCACGCCCAGCCCCACCGCCAGGGCCAGGACATCGGGCGTAACGATCAGCGTGCCCAGCCGCACTCGCAGGTATTGCTCGGTGAGGCCGCCGACCAGACCGATGATCCCTACGGCGAAGAGATAGCCCAGCAGCAACCCGATGGCCGTGCCGATCACCCCCTGCCAGAGCGACTCGGCCAGGATCAAGCCAATGATCGTCCGCCGGGTCGCGCCCACGGCGCGCAACATGCCGATGTCGTGCCGCCGCTCGACCACGATGGTGCGGAAGGTGTTGAAGATCAGGAACCCGCCCATGAACAAGGCCATCACGCCAAAGAAGTTCACGGCCACCAAGGCGATCTGGAGGGTGGCAAACGCCCCGGTCCCCGATCCGCCGCCGCCCACAATATACTGCGTGCCCAGGCTCTGCTGGAGGGCTGCTTTCATGTTATCGGCAGTAGCGCCCGCCCCCAGTGCCACCTCGATGGTGGTGATCCGGTCGGGCTGGTTGAACAGTTGCTGCAAGGTAGCGAGCGGGATCAACGCCTCGCCGCCACCCGACCGCCCCAACAGACCGACCACGGTCAGGTCGGTCAGCCCCTGCGGGGTGGGCAGTTGGAGGGTGTCGCCCACCTTCAGCTTCAGGATCTGGGCCAGCGTCGGGTCCAGGACCACCGCGCGGGTGTCCCCCGCCTGCAAGAAGCGGCCCGCGCTCACCGGATAGGGCCGCACGTTCAGCGCCTGCTGTGGGTCCAGGCCGATCATTTCCAGCGGCGTGCTCAGGGTCGTCGCCCCGGGTAGGGTGTTCGCCAGGCGGTGCAGCGAGGACGACACCGCCGCCACGCCGGACGCCCCTTTGACCGTGTTTGCTGTCGCGCTGGGGAAGGTTTCGCCAATGGCACTGGTAATGGTCAGGTCGGCCTGGCCGGCAGCCCCCAGGATATTGCCCTGGAGCGCCGTCAGCATCGTCGGCAGCAAAATATTCACGCCGAAAACGACCGCCACGCCGAACACCACCGCCAGGGTGGTCAACGTCGTGCGCAAACGGCGGCCTAACAGATAGCGCAGGGGCAGCGTAAAGAACAGGTTCATAAGAAAGCTCCTCGTAGGGTCACCGGCCTCCCGGTGACCGCCAACGTCAGTGGCTGATCAATTCCATTTTCTGCCGCACATCATCTTCGTTGCCCAACCGGCTGCTGAGCAAGGTGTCATCCACCACCGTGCCGTCCTTGAGGAGGATGATCCGGTCGGCGTAAGCGGCCATGCGGGCATCGTGGGTTACCATGACCACGGTGCGGTTCCACTCGGTCACCGCCCGGCGCAGGAGGTGCAGCATATCGTCGGCAGAGCGCGAATCGAGGTTGCCGGTCGGTTCGTCGGCCAGCAGCAGCGATGGCTCCGTGACCAGGGCGCGGGCCAGCGCCACCCGCTGCTGCTGCCCGCCCGAAAGCTGGTTAGGCCGGTGGTCCATGCGGTCTTTGAGGCCGACACGTTCCAGCCATTCGCGCGCCTTCGCCGTGGCCGCCTGCTGCTTGC
Source organism: Chloroflexia bacterium (assembly GCA_038252265.1). GTDB lineage: Bacteria > Chloroflexota > Chloroflexia > QHBQ01 > JAICKM01 > JBBSAN01. Next base: position 2,729 of record JBBSAN010000243.1, on the reverse strand, counting down.
CGTCCAGCACCAGGGGCAGGGTCACATTCTCCAGCACGTTTAGCACCGGGATCAGGTTAAAAAACTGAAAGACAAACCCGATATGTTGCCGACGCAAAATGGTCAGCGCCGTATCGTTGAGCGTCGACAGATCGGTACCGTCGAGCAAAACGCGGCCCGACGTGGGCGTATCCAGCCCACCCAGCAGATGGAGCAAGGTCGACTTGCCGCCGCCGCTCGGTCCCATAATCGCCACAAACTCGTTCGGGGCGATGGAGAGGTTGACATGATCCAACGCCGTCACTGCTGCGGGGCCATTCCCATATACTTTGGTCAAATTTTCTGCTTGCAACACAGCCATAGGAATTCTCCTCAACTAGATAATTAGCCGATCTAAAAATTTTGAATGATCAACGATCTGTGGACGAAGGGGCGGGAGGCGCTTTGGGCGGTCGCCCCCGCCGCCGGGGCACCGGCAGGGGGATCGGCTGCTCGCGGATCTCGTCCAGCCGCGCCTCGATCATGTCGAGCCAGCGCATCTCGGCATCGGTGTGCATGATCGCGCTATCCATCAGGAGGATGCGGGCCAGTTCCTGGCGGGGGTTGGCCGCCTCCCGGCGGGTGATCAGGTCGTGCAATTCTTGCAACAACTCCCGCCGCTGCACCTGCAACACCCGGCGGGGGTTGCCCGCGTGGGTCACGATAGCCATCATCAGCTTCAGATAAAACTCGTCGCGCAGACGATAATCGCGAGGCACCGCCGAATGGAACCACTCGCCCAGTTCGGCCAGGCCCTCCTCGGTCACGGCCCACATACGCTTGTCCGGCCCCCCCCCCTTTTCGACGGCCTCTTCCGCCACCAACCCATCGCGCGCCAGGCGCTCCAGGCTGCTGTAGATCTGGCCGGTGTTCAATTCCCAGTGTCCACCGATCGCCGCCTCGAACAGGTCGTGCAACTCATAGCCGTGCCGGGGCTGTTGCGACAACAACGCCAGCAGTGCCCGCTGCACCGATCCCCGCTCGGTTTTGGTCTTGACGACGGCTTCGATCATAATTCGCTACTCGCTATATAGTTTTCTTTCAACAAATTATATACCCGTTATCTAGATTTGTCAATAGGCTTTTTGAACGGAAATTTGGGCTACCTCGATGACCGGGATCCCCCCAAAATCGCCAGGGCAGAGGATGGGTGTTTGCCGGATAGATCACCATGCCAAAAACACCGCGCGTGTGTTAAAATTGAATCACCAACATCAAGCACCCGCCCGATTCCTATTGCCCGGTCAAGAAAAAGCAGGAGTCCGATGGCGCACCTCTTTAGCTCCAGTGTGAACCCACCCGCCGCCCCGACGCACCCCGCCTGGTGGTTTGTGTTTGTCGGTCCCCAGGTCGTGGTTGTCCACGAGGAAACGGGCAGCCGCCTCCCCCGCGCCCGGCACCTGGCCGAACTGGGTCTCACCCCCCACACTCACCACTACCTGGGCACCCTTGATGGCACCGACTGCTATGCGGCAGAGTTGGACGCAGAAGATACGCTGCCCGCGTCCATGAGTCTATCCGGGCTGCGCCAGCTTTACGGGCAGGTGAACGAGGGGTTGTTCGGGGTGGCGGGCCGGGCCATCCAGATCCTGGATTGGGACCGCACCCACCGCTACTGTGGGCGCTGTGGCACGCCGATGGAGCCGCTGCCCGGCGAGCGGGCCAAACGATGTCCGCAATGTGGGCTGGTCAGCTACCCCCGCCTGTCGCCCGCCGTCATCGTGCTGATCGAACGCGGCGAGGAGGTGTTGCTGGCGCGGGGGCAGCACTCCGTGACGGGCTTCTACAGCATCCTGGCGGGTTTCGTGGAACCCGGCGAGTCGCTGGAGGAGGCGGCGCGCCGGGAAATACACGAGGAAGTGGGGATCGCGGTCACCAACCTACGCTACTTCGGCAGCCAGCCCTGGCCCTTTCCCCATTCGCTGATGATCGGGTTCACGGCCACCTACGCCGGGGGCGACCTCCGCCTTCAGGAGAGTGAGATCGCGGAGGCCGCCTGGTTCACCAGCGCGACCCTCCCCCCGCTCGCACCCCCGCTCAGCATCGCCCGCCGGATGATCGATGATTTTGTGACCCGCCATCCCCCGCCCGACGCCGAGTAAACGCGCCGGAAAGCAGCTTTTCTGTGTACGGCCTTAACCCCCCAACCGGGGACCACCCAAGGAGCATCACGATGCAAGCAACCGGAGTTAATCATATCCTGCTGACGATTTCGGATACCGAACGGTCAAAAGCCTTCTACCGCGATGTGCTGGGCTGTGCGGTCGCAGATATCGAAGATGATCATCCCGAATATGGCTTCTACTTTACGGTGGGGGAGGTCGCGTTCTTTGTCGGCCCATCGCGCCAGCCCGTCGCCGGGGATCGCTTCAGCGAATTTCGGATCGGCCTGGACCACGTCGCCTTCACCGTGGCCGACCGGACCACGCTCGATGCCCTGGCGGCCCGGCTGCTGGCGGCAGGGGTCGACACCCAGGGGGTCGAACAGTTCGCCCCCACCGGCAACTATTACATCGCCTTCCGCGACCCGGACAATATCCAGCTAGAATTCTGGCTGCCGTAAGCTATAAAATATGGCTAAAATAGAGACTATGTGTATGCCTGACGACGCGCAGGTAGGGGCGAACGCACTGCATCGTTGGGAGTCCGATCCTGTCATCCTGAGCGTAGCGAAGGATCTTGTTCGGGCTACCAGATCGTTGCCGAAGCGT
>JBBSAN010000242.1:0-8771 GCA_038252265.1 Chloroflexia bacterium | reverse complement strand
GGCAGGTCGCCTGGGATTGGCTCGACGCCGACCTGGCCCATCCGCCCGGTCCGATCGATCCCACCGCGCCGCTGCCCTTTGAAGAAGTGCTGCTGCCCTTCGTCTATGCCGGACGGGAGGCGGTGCAGGTGCAGGCGGCGGGCTGCTACGCCCTGCTCGACCCGGCTTCGCACCAGGCGATGGAACGGCGGCTGTTGGTCCGGTTAAGCCGGCTGTGCCGTCCCGCGCTGGAAGTGGCCTATGCCACCTTCCGCAGCCAGCGCAAGCTGGACCTGGGCCGGCTGCTGGCCCCGACGGACAACCCGAACAGCGCGCTGTACGATCCCTTTGTGATGGATATGCTCTGGGGCGAATTGCTGGTATTCTTTACGCGGGAGCCGGTGCTGGCGCAGCAGGCCGCCGTGATCACCGAAGGCTGGGTGAGCATCGTCGCGTCCTTGCTGGAAACGCTGCCCGCGCACGCGCAGCCGGGTCGCCGCCAGCCCAGTGCCCTGATCTAGGGCGGCGCTACGGTATCGCCGGGGTGGGCGGGGGAACCGCTTCGGAGAGGACGGCGTTGTAGAAGCGGGCCGCGCCGCTGCCGGTCGCCCCGAATGTGACCACCAGCCGGACCGTCGCCGGGGGGCAGAGCGCGGCGATTTTCACTGCGTAGCCGTGGTTGTCGTTGGGGATCGGGCTGTCGGGGACGCTGCTGGCGACGGCGGTGCTGTCGGCGGCCTGGCAGGCCAGGGCCAGGGTGGCCTGCCCGTCGCCCTGAAGCGCAGCCTGGGCCGCCACTGTCAGGGTGTAGAGGTTACCGGGGCGGGCCGGGACGCTCCGGTGCGCCAGGTGCGGGGCGGGGTCGGCGCTTTGCACGACCAGTTGCCGCCCGGTGGCCGGGTCCGGCTCCAGCGTGCTGCCCACGGGCAGCGTCCAACCGGTCGCGTCTGCCGCGCCGCCCGCGAATTGCCCATTGATATCGATCTCGTGCCCCGGCTGGGCGTCTGGTCCGGCGTAGAGGTCCAGGTAGAGCGGGCGCTCGTAGAACTGGTGGAGGATGCGCCGGTAGCCCAGCGCGGCCAGTTGCTGGTGAAACGGCGCGAACTTGGGCGAGTCGTGGTAGGTGAACCAGATCAGGTCATCGGGGGCGGTACTCGCCGGGGGGCGTCCGTCGAGGGTGGCGATCTGGAGTGGGTCGAGGGCGTGCGGCGCGTAGACATCAATGAGCGTGGCCGTCACCGGGCGGACCACCAGGATCGGTTTGTTGAAGGCGGCGGCCCGCTGCACATCGGCGGCCAATGCGTTCCATAACTGCTTGTAGCCCCCGGCATCGATCACCCACAGGCCCGCCAGGGCTAGTCCCAGCATCAGCACCCCCACGCCCGCGCCCAGCACCCGCCCCACCATCGGCAGGCGCACCTGCGCCCCCAGCGCCCCCACCAGCACGGCCCAGCCCAGCACCGCCGACAGGATCGTGCGCATGGCAAACCCCGGCGTGACGAGGCTGATCAGCGCGGCGGTGGCGATAGTCCCCCCGCCCAGGGCCAGCACGGTCGCGCCCGCGAACGCCCCTTGCCGGATCAAAATCACCCCGCCGACCACAATGCCAAGCACCAGCGCCGCCAGCAAGGGCAGGTGGGTCACCGGCCACTGCTCCCACGGGGTAGAGAGAGTGCTGGTGTAATAGACGTAGTTGCCCTGCCAGCCCAGCGCCCCCAGCGTCATGTCGCGGATGTGCTCCGGCGTCACCCCCAGGTAGTCGGCCCGCCCGGCCCCGTCGGTGCCCATGCTCAACAGCAGCGGGGGCAGCTCCGTGCCCTGCTTCCCGGCAGTCGCCAGGATCTGGGGCACCCAGGGGAGATAGCCGATCCCGGCGGCGATCCCGGCCACAAACAGGGGCACGGAGCGGCGGCGCAGCTTCGCCACGATCAGCGCCAGCAGGAGTATCTGGGGCAGCAGGGCATAGATCGCGCTGTAGTTCAGGTAGAGGGCCAGCAGGACCGCCCCACCGTAGCTCAAGGCCCAGCCCCGGCGGGCGGTCTGATAGAAGCCGACCAGCGCCAGATAGGCGACCCCCACCGCCAGCGCCGTCGCGGCGAAGGGGCGAGCTTCCTGGGAAAACCAGATGTGCGGTGGTGATACGGCCAGCGCCAGGGTAGCAATCAGCCCGGCCCGCGTCCCCAGCAGCCGCGCCGCCAGGGCATAGACCACCGGCAGGGTCAGCGTGCCCGCGAGCCAGCTCACCGCCCGCCCGGCGGTCACCTCGGGCACGACCACCCCGGCCAGCTTCGCCAGGCTGAAATAGAGCGGCGGGTGGAAATCGTAGGCTCCCTGGAGGCCCAGCACCACCGACCAGGAGTGGCGGGTGAACAGGACGCTGAAGCCCTCGTCCAACCACAGGCTGAGGGCATCCAGCCGGTAGAGCCGCAGCCCCGCGCCAAGCAGGACGATCCCGCCCAGCAGCAGCCACCCCCCCCGGCCCATTGGCCCCCCGGCGGTTTGTCCCGCCCCCTGTTCCGTCCCCGTGACGCCCGCACGATCTCTCATCCGTCTATTATACCGAAACGCCGCCCGGTTGCACGGCCCGGTCTCTATTGCACAGGGCTCTTGCAAAGTCGTTCGGTGCTGACCGACCCCAGGCTGTCATCCTGAGCGCAGAGAAGGTGGGGTCGGCGGTCAGCGGTGCTTGGGCCAAGATCGCGATCTTCGCTGACGATCTGGTCGCCCCGACAAGATCCTTCGCTGCGCTCAGGATGACAGCCTGGGTTTGGCACCCGCTACGCTATCCCCGGCTTCTGCCAGGATTATTATGGAACATCCCCCTAGCGCCCGCTAGGGGCTACCGTCTGTCGCCCCTGCCAGGGCTTTACCTGGGGCGGGGCGGGCAAGACGCTTCTGCAAAGAGCAGTGGGCATATGCTATAATGCAGCCGAGATCACCACTGCCGCGTTGGGGGCAGCTTTGAGGAGCCGCTAGCTGAAGACGAATCGACTGGGGCGCAGAAGCCGGGCGCTGGGGGCCATGCTGCTGCTGGCCCTCCTGCTGGGACGCGGGTGGGGTGACGTGCGCCCGGCGCGGGCCACCGGCGGGCCACCCCGCTATTTTGCGGCCACCGGCCTGACCATGGCCGGTGAATTCACTCCCTACTTTGACGCGCAAGGGGGGGTACCGGTGTTTGGCTATCCGATCACCGAGGCCACCGAGGAAAACGGCTTCCTGGTCCAGTATTTCGAGCGTGAGCGCCTGGAATACCACCCGGAACACACCGGCACGCCCTACGAAGTGTTGCTGGGCCGCCTGGGGGCTGAGCTGACCACGGGCCGCGAGGGCGAAGCCGCCTTCTTTCCGGTGACCGCCACCCCCACCGACCGTCGCCTGTTCCCCGAAACCCGCCACACGATGGGTGGGCGCTTTGCCGCCTACTGGGAAAGCCACGGCGGGCTGTCTCTCTTTGGCTACCCCATCTCGGAAGAGTTCACCGAGAACGGGGTGCTGACCCAGTGGTTCGAGCGGGCGCGGTTCGAATATCACCCGGAAAATGCCCAGCCCTATGATGTGCTGCTGGGGCTGTTGGGCCGCGAGATCATCGGTGAGAGCGGCAGCACCGCCGTGGATGTCGAGTTCACCGTAGCCGCCGGGCCGGCGCACGACCGCCGGTTGGAGGTGGATCTGGCCCAGGGCGGCGAGTCGCGGGACCCCGATTTCTTGCGTAACGTCATCCCGTTGGCCCGCCCGCTGGGCGTGCCGCTGATCCGCCTCGACAACATCTTCACCCACTATGATGTGGTGGACCGCGCCCCCAACGGCCAGCTCGTCTACCACTTCGACAAGCTCGACCGGGCGGTGGATAATGTGCGGGCCATCGGGGCCGAACCATATATGTGCCTGGGCTACATGCCCCAGGCGCTGGCCCCCGGCACCAGCGGCATTGACCCCCCCGAATCGTACAGCGAGTGGCGCGATCTGGTCTACCAGACCGTCAAGCATTTCAACATGGACCGCAAGACGCCGATCAAATACTGGGAAGTCTGGAACGAACCCAACCTCAACTACTCGTGGACGGGCGGCTATCCCGGCTACCTCCAGCTTTACGACAGCAGCCGTGACGGGCTGGTAGCGGCAGACCCGAGCGCCTGGATCGGCGGGCCGACGATCACCCCGCTGGACGTGACTGCCCCGGCCTGGCTGATGGGCAACGAGCACGAGCAAGGCAGCCAGGGGCGGGTGGACTTCCTGTCGTGGCACAGCTTTGGCCGCACCATCGCGCAGATCGAAGCGGATGTGAAGGCGGTCCAGGGGGCGGTGCAGGCGCAGACGACCTTCCACCCCGAACTGGTCATCAGCGAATTCAGTGTCGCCACCGGGGGGCCGGGCGACACCAGCCAGGGCAATCGCAGCGATGGCAGCGGCGGCGGGGCCTATGCCCTGGCGGGCCTCCAGGCGATGGACCGGGCGGGCCTCGATAAGGGCTTCCTGTTCGAGTTAAAAGACGGCGAGAAGGAGGGCGTGTCGTACTGGGGGCGGTGGGGTATCCTGACCGCCGATGGGAAGACCAAGCCCGCCTACCATGCGCTGCTGGCCTACCAGCAAATGCGGACGGGGCAACTGCCGGTGGAATTGACCACATCCGCAGGGACGGGAGTGGAACTGCTGGCGGCGCAGGGCGCGGACGGGACGACCCGCCTGCTGCTGTGGCACGCCGGGGTGGTGACCCATCGCGCCCGGATCACCCTGCCGCCCGCTCTGGCGGCGCGCACCTACCGCACCACGGTGTTCGACTCGACCCATAACAACTTTGCCAAGCAAGGCGAAGACCGGCTCACGCTCAGTCCCTCGCGCCGGGGCACGCAGTTGGATTTCACCCTGGAACCGGACAGCTTCGTCATCCTGGAAAGCCCGTAACCAGAGATACGGGATAGGGGATTACCTATAGGGATCAGCGCCCGCCGGGCAATGGCGTGACGGGGATAAGGAGGCAGGACATGTCACTCGTGGACGTTTTGCAAGAGTTCGGTTTGTTCGAGGACCTTGACAGCGCCCAGTTGGGGCGCATCGCGGCGGTTGCCAGCGAGCAGACCTTCGAGCCGGAAGCCGTCGTCATGGCCGAGTATACGCGTGGCGATGAGATGTACTTTATCAAAGAGGGGTTGCTGGACGTGTGTATCAGCGCCCAGGCCGGGCCGGGCATGGGCCTCTACACCGAGGAGGGCAATGGCGCGCCGGTGGAACGCGAGATGACCACGATTGCTCGCCTCTTGCCGGGGCAGGCCATTGGCGAAGTGTCGCTGGTGGACGACGGGCTGCGCTCGGCCACGGTGGTGAGCGTCGGGCCGAGCACGCTGGTCCGCATCCGCCGCGCCGACCTCTTGCAGCTCTGCGACGAGGACCCGCGCCTGGGCTATGTGGTGATGCGGAACATCGCCGCCGAACTGGCCTTCAAGATGCGTAGCAGCGGCCTGGTCATGCGCGGCGAACTGTGGCGGCCTGAGGGCGAGGATCTGACCCCCGGCGGCTTCGGCTTCGAGGCCCCGCTGCCCGACGAGCCGGTATAACGGGTGACCGACAGACCAGGGCCGAGCACCGGGCGAGTGCTGCGCGAGGCGGGGCTGCGCCCGCGCAAAGGGTTGGGCCAGAACTTCCTGGTGGACCCCACGGTGCCGCCCCGCATCGCTGCCGCCGCCGACCTCGCGCCGGGCGACACGGTGATCGAGGTGGGGCCGGGGCTGGGGGTGTTGAGCGCGGTACTCGCCGCCCAGTTAGACCCGGCAGCGGGGGGCCGCCTGATCGCCGTCGAACTGGATGATTCCCTGGCCCCGGTCTTGCTTGAACGCATGGCAACGTTCCCGGCCTTCTCGCTGGTGCAGGGGGATATCCTGGAACGGGATCCCGCCGATCTGGTGCGCCTGCCCGACGGGACGCTGCCGCCGTATAAAGTGGTGGCGAACCTGCCGTATTATATTACGTCCGCCGTGCTGCGCCACTTTCTGGAGGCCGATCCGCCGCCGGTGGTGCTGGTGGTGATGGTCCAGCGCGAGGTAGCCGAACGGATCGCCGCCCGCCCGCCCGACATGAGCCTGCTGGCGGTCAGCGTGCAGTTCTACGGCGTGCCGCGCCTCCTGTTCCGGGTGCCACCCGGCGCGTTCCACCCGGTGCCCAAGGTGGAGTCGGCGGTGCTGCGGGTAGATGTCTATCCGCCCGATGGCCGCCCGGTGGCGGTGGCCGATGTGGAGCACTTCTTCGCCGTGGCACGGGCCGGGTTCGGCCAACGCCGCAAGCAACTGGGCAACAGCCTGGCAACCGGCCTGGGCCAGGACAAAGCCCCCATCGCCGCCGCCCTGGCCCAGGCCGGGATCGACTCCACCCGCCGCGCCGAAACGCTGACGCTGGCCGAGTGGGGACGGTTGGCGAACGTGATGCGTGATGCGTGAAACGTGATGAGTGAGGATACGACACATAGTGTATTCCCTCGTTTTAACTACTGATCACTGATCACTGACCACTGACCACTCGTCACGTTTCACGCCCGAGGATCGCATGGAAACCTACACCGCCTACGCCAAAATCAACCTGAGCCTGGAGATCCTGGGTCGCCGCCCGGACGGGTACCATAATATCACCAGCGTGATGCAGACGATCAGCCTGGGCGATACGCTGGTGGTGGACGCCGCGCCCGACGGGACGATCCTGGTGGAAACCGATGTGCCCGAACTGGCCCAGGCCCCGCAGGACAATCTCATCTGGCGGGCGGCGCGGATTTTGCAACAGGCGCGGCGGGTCCAGGCCGGGGCGCGGATCCGGCTGACCAAGCGGGTTCCCCTGGCTGCGGGGTTAGGTGGGGGCAGCAGCGACGCAGCGATGACGCTGCGGGCGCTGGACGCGCTGTGGGAGCTGGGCCTGAGCGAAGGCGAGTTGCTCAACGCGGCGGCGCTGCTCGGCTCTGATGTGCCATTCTTCCTGCGCGGCGGCACAGCGCTGGTCGAAGGCAAGGGCGACCAGATCACCCCGCTGCGGCCCTTGTCCCCCTGCGGGATCGTGCTGATCACCCCCGACATGGTCGTGCCGGACAAAACGAAGACGCTCTACACCACCTTGCGCACGCACGAGTTGTCGAACGGGCTGCTCACCCAGCACCTGGTGGCGAGCCTGAGCCGGGGGGAAGTGCCTACCCCGTCGCTGCTCTATAACGGCTTTGAAGACGCGGCCTTTCGTGTGTTCACCGAGTTAGACCTGCTGCAACAGACCGTGATTGACGCGGGCGGCGAGTTCGTGCGCCTGTCGGGCAGCGGGCCGAGTATGTTTATCTTATATCCTACTGTAGAGGAGGCGGTGGCGTTAGCGGAGCGTTTAACCATGGAGGGCGTGCCCGCCCAGGTGGTGACTCCCGTGACGCCCATGAACTTATGATGACCCCTGCTGCGTTGGTGCAAGCAACGGATGATATTGTCGAATTGCGGCCCCGGATGCCCCTGCAACACTCCCTGGCCCGCTGGCTGAACGCGCTCAAGCCGGATCTCTATCCCACGGCGGCGGGCGTGTCGTCGCGCTTCGAGCACGAATTCGCCCAGGCCGGGTCCACCTGCAAAATCTGGGTGGTGGTGCAGAATGCCCGCCCCCGCGCCTGGCTGATGGCCCGCCGGGTGCCCGATGGCCGGGGCCAGGTGGAGATCGTGGGCCTGGGGGCCGAAGTTGAGGGGCAGTATGTGACGGCAGCCCCGGCAGTGGCCGCGCTGCTGGCCCGCGCCGGAGCCTGGGCGGCAGAGGCTGGCGCGGCGGTGCTGGTCTACTGGACCTCCACCGAGGGGCTGGCGATCCATCGCCGCCCGCTGGAAGACCTGAGCACGGCCATGACCATGCTGGGGGGCGGCGACTCGCCGGTCTGGACCTTCTGGGTCGCGCAGGAGTTCATGCTCTGGGGCCTGCTCCCCGACCTTTACGGCCCCGGCCAGCACGGCGCGCTGCTGGCGCGGCAACTGACTTCCTGAGGTAGCACCTGTGGACTCCCTGGCGACTCGTGACCTCCAGCCGCAGCACCAGCGAACGATTGCGCGGCTGGTCGATCTCTTCCAGGATGATCTCGATTTCCCGGCCCTGCTCATCGGCGGATCGGTCGCCAAAGGCCGCGCCGCCGACACCTCCGACGTGGATATTATGCTCGTCGCCACCGACGAAGCGTATGCCCGCCGCGCCGCCGAGGGCAGTCTCACCTACTTCAACCAGGAGTTGTGCGACTACCCCGGCGGCTACATTGACGGGAAGATCATCGATCTGGCCTTCTTGCACGATGTGGCCGAGCGGGGGAGCGAACCAGCGCGGGCCGCGTTTGTCGGGGCCTTCCCCGCCTACTCGCATCTGCCCGATCTCTCGGCCTTGCTGGCCCGCCTCCCCGTCTACCCCGAACACGAACAGCAGGCCCGCATCCACTCCTTCTGGGGCGAGGTGCTGCTCCTCAACTGGTATGTGGGCGAGGCGGAAAAGCGCCAGGACACCTACCTGCTGACCCATGTCGTGGCGGATCTGGTCCTGTTCGGCGGGCGGCTGATCCTGGCCTACAATAAAATCCTCTTCCCCTATCACAAGTGGTTCATGTACGAAGTCCGGCGCGCCCCCCACAAGCCCGCCGATTTCGTCGCGCTGGCCGACGCCCTGCTGGCCCGCCCCGGCAAACCGGCGGCGCAAGCCCTCTGTGACAGTCTCCAGGCCTACTACGGCAATAGCATGGACCTCCATGAGGCGGGCGGCCTGTTCATGCTGGACAACGAATGGAGCTGGCGCACCGGGCGGCTCTCCCCGGC
>JBBSAN010000241.1:0-8787 GCA_038252265.1 Chloroflexia bacterium | reverse complement strand
TCCGGCGAACGCCTTCCCACGGAACGCGACTCCGGTGGTCCAACTGCAATTTCTGCTGCACTACGCCGTGCTGGCCCCGTCCATTTACAACACCCAACCCTGGCACTTCCGGCTCCAGGACGATGCGGCGGAATTATACCTGGACGCCGGGCGGACCCTGCCCGTGGTGGACCCGCAGCAGCGCGAAGCGGTGATCAGCTGTGGAGTCGCCTTGACCGACCTGTGTGTGGCATTGCGGCACTTCGGCTATGCCGGGGTAGTGGAGCTGTTGCCCGATCCTGACCGGCCCGACCTGCTGGCGCGGGTGCGCCCAGGGCCACTGCGCCCGGCGACCGATCTGGACCACTTGCTGTTCCGCAGCATTCCGGTGCGGCACACGAATCGCCACGCCTTCACCGGCCAGGTGGTGCCCACGAATCTGCTGGCCGAATGGCAGAGCGCGGCACTGGGGGTGGGGGCCTGGCTCCAGCCGGTGCAAGGGGCCCGATCGCTGGCCGTGCTGGGCAGCCTGATCGCCCGCGCCGACCGGCGGCTGTGGGCCGATTCGGCCTATCGCCATGAACGCGCCCACTGGGAGCATCCGCAAAATAGCCCGCATCCCGACGGCATCCCCGGCGCGGCCCTGGGCCGGGGGCCGGTCTTTTCCTACCTCGGCCCGCTGGTCACGTACCTGCTCGACCTGGGGGCGGAAGAAGGCGACCACGACCGCGCGCTGGCCGCCACCGCGCCGCTGCTGGTGGTGCTGGGCACGGCCACCGACAGCCGGGCAGGCTGGCTGACCGCAGGCCAGGCGCTGGGGCAGGTGCTGCTGCACGCGGCGGCGGCGGGCGTCTCGGCCTCGTTCCTCAACGCCCCGCTCCAGGTGGCCGATCTGCGCCCGCTGGTGGGCGAACTGGTGGGGCACGCCGATCCTGCCCAGCAGTTGCTGCGCCTGGGCTACGGGCCACCGGTGGACCCCACGCCCCGCCGGGACGCCTGCACCCTGCTGGATTAAGCTGGATATCGCCGGAGGGCACGGGATGCTGTTCCCGGCCACGAGAAAGGAGTTCGGTGATGGCGACGTTGCATCAGGTACTGCCGGTACGCGCGCGGGGGACCCCCCGGCTGGGCGCGCACCGGGTGTTGAATTTCGTGGCGCTGCTGGCGGTGGTAGGTATGGTGGCCTATCTGGGGGTGGGGGCCTACGTGGCGGGCACAATGAGCTACCCCATCCGCCAACCCCTGCATAGCACCCCGGCGGACCTGGGCTTGCCGTATCAGGATGTGGCGTTCACCAGCACGGTGGACAACATCCCGTTGAAAGGCTGGCTGATCGGCGGGAACGGCATCTCCACGATCATCCTGGTCCATGGCAAAGACGGCATCCGGAACGATCCGACCATCGGGTTGGCCCAGATCGGGCAGGAACTGGTGCGTCACGGCTATGATGTGCTGGCCTTTGACCTGCGCGGGCACGGCGAGTCGGGCAGCAGCCGCTTCACCTTAGGCTATCTGGAAACTCGCGACCTGGCCGGGGCGGTCCAATTCCTGAAAAGCCAGGGGCGCACCAGCCTGGGCGCGATCGGTTGGTCGCTGGGCGCGGTGACGGTGCTCAACGCCGCACCTGATCAGCCCGACCTGAAGGCCGTTGTGGCCGAGTCGGCCTTTGCCGATGTGACCGATCTGCTGGAGACCCAGATCCCGCTCAATACGCATCTGCCCCGCCTGTTCAACCCTGGCATTTTGTTGATGGGCGATCTGCTGTACGGCTTCAACTCGCTGCAGAACAAGCCCGAGCAGGCCGTGGCACGGCTGGGCACACGCCCGCTGTTGCTGATCGCTGATGGGGCCGACGAACTGATCCCGCAGGCGCATGCCCTCCGGCTCCAGCAAGCGGGGGCCGCCAACCCCAACCTCCAGTCCTGGCTCGTGCCGGGGGCGGCCCATGTGCGCGGCTACCAGAGCAATCCTGACGAGTATATGCGGCGGGTGCTTGCTTTCTTCGACGCTCACCTGACGCGGCGCGCACCCGATATCCCGCGCTACCGCGAGTGTACGCTCGTGCGGTGACAACAGCAGCGGGCCGCGCCATCCGATGGTGCGGCCCGCTGCTTGTGCCGGTTATGCGCCCGTCTGGGCCAGGGCCGGTTCGGGCGCGGCGGGGGTCGTCCCCGCCTGCGCCAGCACAGCGGCGAGCACCGCCGGTTTTTTTACCTTGAGCGTGTGCGTGCGCGGGAAGTCGTTGTCGGGCCAGCGGGTGACGCCGACGATGCGCTGGTGGGGGGCCAACCGGGCGTTGGCCTGGCGCACGATGGCCTCCGGTGCCGGGGCAGCGGCCTCGCACAGCAGCACGGCGTGGACCTGCTGGCCGCGCTCGGTCGGCAAGCCGAGGACGACGGCCTCTTTCACACCGGGGAGGGTCCGCAAGACCTGCTCCACATCCTGGGCGTAGACATTCATCCCGTTCGCCAGCACGATCATATCCTTCTTGCGCCCCATGAAGACCAGGTGCCCCGCCTCGTCCAGGCGGCCCAGGTCGCCGGTCTTGTACCAGCCATCCTCGAACGCCTGCGCCGTCGCCGCCGGGTTGTGCCAGTAGCCCTGCATGATGTTTGGCCCCTTCGCCAGGATCTCCCCGTCGCGGGCGATGCGGATCTCCACCCCGGCCACCGGCTTCCCGACGTGATCGGGGCGGCGGTCGTCCATGGGGGTGACGGTGAGAGCGGTGGCGGCTTCGGTCATGCCGTAGCCTTGCAACACCGGGATGCCGATCTCCTCCCACTTGTGGATCAACGCCGCCGGGAGCGGGGCACCGCCCGACATCAGGAACTCGATGTGCCCCCCCAAGCGATCATAGGCGGGCCGGAACAGCATTCGGCGGGCTTTGAGCGGCAGGTGCTGGGCCAGTTGTTGGAGCCGGTGCCACTCTTTCGCCTTGCCCTGCTTGACGACTTCCCGCTCGATCATGCTCATGAACATTTCCAGGGCCTGGGGCACCAGCAGGATCGCGGTCGGTTTGTGTTCCTGCATGGCGGCGAGGAGGGCGACCGGCTGGACGTTGCCCAGGTAGTAGATGCTGGCCCCACGGGTCAGCGCAACGAGCAGGTCCACCGTTTGCTCCATCATATGGCTTAGCGGCAGCAGCGAGAGCGTGCGGAAGTGGGGATAGTTGGGCACCAGCCGGTCCATCGCCCCCACCGTGGCGGTGATGTTGCCGTGGGTGAGGATGACCCCTTTCGGGTCGCCGGTGGCCCCCGACGTGAAGACCAGTTCGGCGATGTCGTCGGGCGCGACCTCCGGCTCGGCCATCTCGGCCAGCGGCCCGACCAGCGTATCCAGCTCTTCGAATAAGGCAACCGGAATCGGATACGCCCAGGGCACGGTCAGGGTCCGGGAGCGGAACGCCAGCTTCGGCTCGGTCTGGCGGACGGCTCGCGCCACAAAGTCGGCGGTGCTGCGCACGTCGATCGGCACCAGAATGGCCCCGACGCGCAGGCTGCCGAAGTAGGCCGCCACCCACCAGGCGCTATTTGGCCCCCAGATGACGATCCGGTCGCCTTTGGTGATCCCCTGCGCGAGCAGCCAGGCCGCCACCCGGCTGCTCTGCTCCCACAGGTGGTGATAACTCCAGACCTCCGGGGTGGCCTCCGGTTTATAGGTCAGTGCCGGCTGGGGACCATAACGGTCCGTCACCTGCCGGAGAAAGGTTCCCAGCGTTTCCATCATGCTACCATCCTTCCCTGTACTGCGATCATACGTAGCAAACCTTTTCATTGTCAGGCCGCGCTGCTCGTTGTGTGGGCTGGCGGATGTGGAGGGCGACCCCCAGCCTGGCTGCGCTTGCGGACGGGAGCCGGACAGCCCCCCGCCCGCCAGGTTCCTCCGGTGGGCTGCGGGGCGCGCTCCGGTCTCTCTATGTGTGGGCGTTCTCGGCCAACTGCACCGGCGGGGCGGGTGACGCCATCCCATACGTTTGCTGCACGTAGGTCGCCAACGAGGTGGGCGGCACCCCGAATGTCCGTGCGGTCGCCGTCATATCAATCCGCGAGTCAAAGGTCTCAAAGGCGGCGAACAGCGGCCAGGCTGCGGGGGGCACGATCGGCACCGGCTCCCCGAGACTGACCCTGCGGATGCGGATGGGATAGCCCAGGTGCTGCTCGAAGGTGGCGATGATCTCCCGCCAGGACACCGCATCGGGGCCACCGATGGCGATCCGGCCATTCCGCGCGGCGGGATGGCCGATGGCAGCCACCGCGTAGGCGGCAACATCGGCGATGGAGACCAGGGCATGGCGGCGGCGCCCCTCACCGATCAGCGTCACCGGCATTCCGGTCGTGGCGGGGATGCCGACGACCATCGGCACCCAGACCTCCATGAAGGGATCGGGGGCGAGGATGGTGTAGGAGAGGCCGCTGGCCCGCAGGTAGGCCTCGGTCTGCGCCTTGGCCCGCACAAAGGCGGCGGGGTGCTGCTCGGAGACCCCGAAGGCCGAGACGAAAATGAACTGTTGCACCCCGGCAGCCCGCGCCGCATCGATCAGGTTGCGATTGCCTTGCCGATCGACCGTTTCCACCGTATCGGGTGGCGGGCGCAGGGCGCTGTTAGCGGTGGTAATGACGGTGGTGCAGCCCGCGCAAGCGGGGGCGAGCGAGGCGCGATCTTTGAGGTCGCCCAGCACGGGTTGCGCCCCGGCGGCGGCGAGCGCCTGGTAGGCGGAATCGGGCCGGACCAGAATCCGCACCTCCTGCCCTTGCGCCAGCAGGCGGCGGGTGATCAGACTGCCGAGGCCGCCTGTTGCTCCAACAACGAGAATCATTATCTGACCTCCTTTTTCATGCATCCTATCTGTTTTAGGAGCCGTCGCCTGGGCGGCCTCCTGATGTTTATGGCCGGATGGGGAATGGGGTGCTGCCGGAGGCCCCTCGCGGCGAGCACACTGATTCTTCCTGGTGATCCATATTATTTGCAGGCGGTTGCGGGCTAGAGAGTCTGCCGGGATGTGGTGCGTGGCTGCGGCGGTATATAACCCTTCCCCCTCTTAGGATAGCAGATCCAGGTATAAACCCGGGTAGGCGCAGGTTAGTGATCGGTTAATACGGCCCTGTCAACCCGAATGTGGGGAGTGGGGCAGGGGATTGGTAAACATATCCCTCAAATCCCACTTCTCAGACCGATCAAACAAACAGAGACTGCTCCCAACGGGGAACAGCCTCTGTTTATCTGGCCGAGGGAGTTAGCAACGACTGCGTAGCCGTGCCAAGCCCCGGCAGAGGAGGAGATCAAGCCCGCACGAGCAAGACCGGGTGCCGCGCCGCCTGGACCACTTTGAGCGCCACGCTGCCCAGCCACAACCGCTGTAAGCCGCCACGCCCGTGGGTGGACATGACGATCAGGTCGGCCTCAACATGGTCGGCCATACGCAGGATCTCGGGGGCCGGGGCACCGGCGAAGACGTGGGTCCGTACCTGCACACCCGTCGCTTGGAGCCGTTGCGCCACCTGGGCTAGGTAGTCCGCCCGTTGGGTGTGCATGGTCGTTTGCTGATCGGCATCCCACGATAGCTCGGTCACCCCGGCGGTGTCCAGGGTCGGCTCGACCGCCAGCAACCATAGCGTCGCCCGGCTGGCCTGCGCCAACGGCACCGCTTCGGCCAGGGCGTACTCGGCCAGGGCCGAACCATCCAGCGGCACCAGCAGCGTTTGATAGGGATGCGCCGGGATGGGCTTTGCCATATTCTCCCGGGCGCGGACCAGCAACAGCGGCGTCGAGGCACCATGCAGCACCTTTTCGGCTACACTACCGAAGACCCAGCGACCGGGACCCGTGCGCCCATGCGTCGCCATCGCAATGCGGCGATGCGGGGGATCCTGGGCCGCCCAGGCCACGATCGCGGTCGCCGCGTCACCCCGGCAGCGGATCGTCTGTACCGGCAGGTCGGATGCTTCCAATCTACCCGCCGTCGCCTCCAGGTACTTAGACGCCGTGGCGTTCTCGGCCTCCCACACCTCATAGGGGATGGTTGGTGGTGGAACCACGCCCAGCATCGGCTCGACCAGCACCGGAGGGGTCATAACCTCCATCAGCGTTAGGCTGCTGTGAGTGGCGTGCGCCAGCACTGCCGCGTGGGGCAAGACCGTTTCGGCCAGTGGCGAGCCGTCTAATGGAACGAGAATTTGGGATTGCATGGTTGGTTCCTCCTCTGTTCAGGGGCCGTTAGGGAACATCTCCCCGCACCGGGGCAGCGCCCATCCCCCCTCTTACATAACTATTGTCGCACCCTGCCGTGAACAGCACGGTAAACACCGGTGACAATTAGGTGCAACATCGGCGCGGGGGGCGGCGGTTCGGCGCAAGCCGGGCGCTGCCGCTCCCCCCCGCCACCGGTCAACGCTGTCTGACCGTTGCGGCGGGGTGAACGCCGATCATTCGGGGGTTGTCACCAATTGGCAACACGCCGCAACCTGATTTGCAAGCTGCCTATGCTATGCTAAAGGTAGGCGACCGTCCATCCCGGTGGCCGGATGCTTACTGACTGGGCACCCGGCGGCACCGGGGTGGACGGGGCCGAACGAGGCTGGCCGTCCTGGCATCTATCGGGGATGTGTTATTTCGAGTAATGAGTCATAGCGCGGGGTGGGGTCGCGTTGCGGCTCCTCCTGCCGCAACACCTGCACGCCACGCCCTGATCCGGGCCGCACACGGACCGCCCTGGCCCAGGCTGCGTCCAGGTAGGTAGGATCGGCGCGACCCCGAATGCGCCGGCATAGTGGGAGCACCGGCGTGGCGCAGGTGCTTTCGCGGCTGGCAGGAGTCCAGATCGGGTCTCAGCTTACCTGGGCGGCCACGGCCCGGCCCACGACGCGACCGGAGAAGATGCAGCCGCCGAGGAAGGTTCCTTCCAACGAGCGGTAGCCGTGCATGCCCCCGCCGCCAAACCCGGCCACCTCCCCGGCGGCATAGAGGCCGGGGAGGGGCGTGCCGTCGGCCTGGAGCACCCGCCCGGCGAGATCGGTCGCCACCCCGCCCAGCGTCTTGCGGGTGAGTATGCGGAGCCGTACAGCGATCAGCGGCCCGGCCTGCGGATCGAGCAGCCGGTGGGGTTTGGCGGCACGGATCAGCCGGTCGCCCAGGTAGTGGCGCGCCCCCCGGATGGCGGTGATCTGGGAGTCTTTGGTAAACGGGTTGGCGATTTCCCGGTCGCGGGCCACGACCTCCCGCGCCACCGTCGCCGGTTCGAGCAGCGGCTCGGCGGTCAGCGCGTTCATCCCTTGCACCAGTTCGGCCAGGGTGCGCCGGACGACAAAATCTACGCCATGCTGCTTGAACGCTTCGACCGGGGCCGGGGCCGCCTTGCCGACGGCGCGTCCGAGCGTCCGGCGCAGGCTCTTGCCGGTCAGATCGGGGTTCTGCTCCGAGCCGGAGAGGGCGAACTCGCGCCGGATGATCTTCTGGGTCAGCACGAACCAGCTATAGTCATAGCCGGTGCCCAGGATGTGGGCGAGGGTACCCAGTGTGTCGAAGCCTGGATAGAGGGGGCCGGGCAGGCGGTTCCCCCGCGCATCGAGCCACAGCGACGACGGCCCCGGCAGGATGCGGATGCCGTGCCGAGGCCAGATCGGGTTCCAGTTCTGGAGGCCCTCGGTGTAGTGCCACATCCGGTCGCGGTTGATGATCCGCCCACCCGCCGCTGCGGTGATCGCCAACCCTTGCCCATCCACATGCGCGGGCACGCCGGACAGCATCTCCCGTGGGGGGGCACCCAACCGGCTCGGCCAGTTCTGGCGGACGAGGGCCTCGTTCCCGCCGATGCCGCCGGAGGTCATGATCACGGCCTGGGCGTGGAGCGTAAATTCCCCGGCCACGCGCCGGGAACTGGACTGCCCACGCGGCACGGTGCTGGGTTCCAGGATCTCGCCGCGCACGCCGTCCACGCTACCCCCGCTCAGGGTCAACTCGGTCACGCGGTGGCGGAACAGCAGGCGGATCAGGCCACGGGATGCGGCGTCGCGCACGCGGCGAACGAACGGCTCCAGCACGCCGGGGCCGGTGCCCCAGGCGATGTGAAAGCGCGGCACCGAGTTGCCCGGCCCCCGCGCATTGTAGCCGCCGCGTTCGGCCCAGCCGACAATAGGGAAGAAGCGCAGGCCCTGCGCCTGGAGCCAGGCGCGCTTCTCTCCGGCGGCAAAGGCGAGATAGGCTTCGGCCCACTTGCGCGGCCAGTCGTCTTCGGCGCGGTCGAACCCGGCGGTACCCAACCAGTCCTGGCGGGCCAGGTCAAACGAGTCGCGCACGCCGAGCCGCCGCTGTTCCGGCGAATCGACCAGAAAGAGGCCGCCGAACGACCAGAACGCCTGGCCGCCCAGGCTCTGCCGCGGCTCCTGCTCGACAATGATCACCCGCTTTCCGGCGTCCGCAAGCTCGGCAGCCGCCACCAGCCCGGCCAGCCCGGCCCCCACGATAATCACGTCCGCCTCGCTGCTCATCGGTCCGCCTCCCCCTGCAATGTGCGCATCGTTCACGCGGCATCCTCGTCTCGCTGCCGCCCTACTGTAGCAGACCTGGCGTGTTCTTGCAACAGATACTCTGATGAAGTAAGTGTTCAGAAATCAGAAATCAGAAGTCCGATCTTTCATCGTAAAGGAAGGTACCGGCGCGCGTGTGTATACAGGCTAGGACCAATACTGTTCAAATAAGGTTTGCAGTCCGTCCCTCCCGCCCAAGAAAGTCACTGGAACCACAAGCGCAGCCGCACCACGACGGCTAAATCAGTTTGCAGCGACTAACGTTGAAGGTGAGATCAGGCCCTTT